>CAJYRE010000227.1 GCA_913776675.1 Rhizobiaceae bacterium | reverse complement strand
GGGAATGGCGAGGAGGAAAGCCAGACCCTGATGCATGTGGAGGCAAAATGCGGACCGGGAGCCGTTTCAAACATCCCGGAACATGGAGGAGGAACAGATGATTGAGATGACACGACGCCGCCTGCTGGGCACCTTGGGCGCAGGCGCGGCCGCAGGCCTTTTGCCAGCGGTTCCGGCATTTGCCGATACCACCATTCGCCACTTCTGGTGGGGCAATCCGGACCGCGACAAGCGCACCTTTGCCGTGATTGATGCTTTCCAGAAAAAGCACCCCGGCATCAAAGTGTCTGGTGAAACCATTGGCTGGGGCGATTACTGGACCAAGATGGCCACCCAGACCGCAGGCCGCAACATGGCCGATCTGGTGCAGATGGATTATCGCTATCTGTTTGAATATGTGCGGCGCGGCGCGCTGAAGCCGCTGGATGAATTTATTGGCAAAAGCCTGATGCTGGATGGGTTTGACCAGGGCCCGCTGGAAGGCGGCAAGGTGGATGGCAAGCTGTATGCGCTGAACATCGGCTCCAACAGTCAGGTTATTGTTTACAACACCCGCGTGTTCAAGGAGGTGGGCATTGAGGCCGACCTGATCAACTGGACCTGGGATGATTTCGCCAAGGCGGCCACCAAGATCACCACGGCCACCAAGGGCGCGGTCAAGGGGGCGGACGATCTCTCGCTGATGATCGAGACGTTTGAAACCTGGGCGCGGCAGAATGGCCGCGAATTCTACGACAAGGACGGCAAGGTCGCCGTCACCGCCGAGGATGTGGGCAGCTATTGGCAGTTCTGGGAGGATCTGCGCAAGGCGGGCGTGGTGCGCAACAAGGATCGCACATTGGTGCTGGATCTGCCCATTGCCGAATCCGGTGTTGCGGTGGGCGATACGGCCATGTCGCATTTCTGGTCCAACCAGTTGGTGGGCATTCAGGCTGCGTCCAAGGACAAGATCGGTGCCGCCATGGTGCCGGGCAAGCCGGGCGGCAAGCCGGGGCAATATATCAAGCCCTCCATGTTCATGTCGCTCAGCCGTGATGCCAAGGATGTCAAAACCGCCATGGCCTATATGAATGACTGGGTGAATGATCCCGAAATCACCGGCATTCTCGGGCTGGAGCGCGGCATTCCGGCCTCGCCAAAGGTGCGCAAGGCACTGGAGCCAAAGCTGAGCGAGATTGAAAAGCTGTCGGTGGATTATTTCAACGCCATCCAGACCAAGGTCGGGCCTCTGCCGCTGCCAGCACCCAAGGGGGCCGGGGAAGTGCGCGATTCCTTCATGCGCACCGGCTCGGAAGTCATTTTGGGCAAAGCCAAGGCCGCAGACGCCGCCGCCCGCTTTATTGATGATGCGCAATCCATCATTGATCGTGCGCAGTGATGGGCGCGTGACGGCTTTGGGGCCGGGCTGATTGTTCTTGCAGCAGGGAAGAGGGGAGGGACGGCTCCCAAAAGCGCTTGTCCCATCTTCTCTTTCCACCTTCACGTTCCATCCTCTCTGGCCCGCAGCCGCTTTGCATGACAAAAAGGGATTGCCCATGAGACGTTTTATTGCCCGCAACGGGCCTGCCTATGCCTTTCTGCTGCCGTGGTTGCTGGGCTTTTTTCTGCTGGCGCTGGGGCCTATTCTGGCGTCGTTGTATCTGTCCTTTACCCGCTATGACATGGTGGGCGAGCCGCGCTGGATCGGGTTTGGCAATTATGTCTACATGTTCACCCGCGACCGCCGCTTCTGGAAGGCGCTGGAGGTGACCTTCCATTATGTGGCGCTGGCGGTGCCGGCCCGGTTGATCATGGCGCTGGCGGTGGCCATGCTGCTGGATAAGGGCCTGCGCACCATTGGCGTTTATCGGGCGATTTTCTATCTGCCGTCGCTGCTGGGTTCGTCCATCGCCATTGCCATTCTGTGGCGGCAGTTGTTTGATACCGAGGGTGTGGTCAACCAGATTCTGGCACGGTTCGGCCTGCATTTGTCCTCGTGGCTGACCGATCCCACCACCTCGCTCTACACGCTGGTGGTGCTGGCCATGTGGCAGTTTGGCTCGCCCATGCTGATCTTTCTGGCGGGCCTGCGCAGCATTCCGCGCGATCTGTATGAGGCCGCCGAGATTGATGGCACGCCCGCATGGCGGCAGTTTACCCGCATTACCCTGCCGCTGCTGGCTCCGGTGATTTTCTTCAATCTGGTGTTGCAGACCATTGAAGCCTTCAAGACCTTCTCCAGCGCCTTTATCATTTCAAACGGCACGGGGGCACCGGCTGATAGCCTGCTGTTTTACACGGTCTATCTGTTCAACGAGGCCTTCAAGTTTTTCCGCATGGGCTATGCCTCGGCGCTGGCCTGGGTGCTGCTGATCATTATCGCGGTCTTCACGGCGGTTGCCTTCTTCACCTCGAAATATTGGGTGCATTATGAAAACGAACGCGACTGAGCTGGAGCTGGCGCTGCAGTTGGACGAAGCCGCCCGTGTGGCCCATGCCATGCGGCTGGTGCGCGAAAGACGGGCGCGCCATGGCCGCCTCCTCAAACATGTGTTTCTCATTCTTGTTTCCTGCGTGATGCTCTATCCGCTGTTCTGGCTGCTGGCCTCGTCGTTCAAGCCGGATATCGAGATTTTCGGCAACCTGTCGCTGTGGCCGTCGGAATTTCATTTTGAGAATTACACCAAGGGCTGGTACGCGCTGCCCATGCCGTTCACGGTGTTTTACATCAACTCGGCCATTGTCACGGGCCTGTCGGTGATCG
>CAJYRE010000226.1 GCA_913776675.1 Rhizobiaceae bacterium | reverse complement strand
TTCCGAGCAAGAAGTCACAATCACTGTCATTTTTTAAATATCAATCAGTTGACTCTGACATGCTCTGTCGTTTTATCCGCTGTCACAAACCGGCGAAGACCGGATCAGGGAACAGCAGCATTTATCTGGAGTACCATGAACGCGCATTCTGGCCTCCTGTATTTGGGAGAAAAGCGAATTATCGGAAAATACACCGTCCATACAGGTCAACCGTCGCTTTTCGTCACATAACTATCATGTCAGCCTCATATTCAATCGCTCGGCTTAACAGCAGACAACCAAGGAGAACTTCAGTGAACATTCGTTTGCGCCGCATTCTTTCTCTCTCGACCGCCATGGTCATTGCGTCGAGCACTTTTGCAGCCGCCGAGCCAAGCGCCGAGCTGATCGCCGCTGCCAAGAAGGAAGGCACGTTGACCACCATCGCCCTTCCCCACGACTGGTGTGGTTATGGCGGCCTGATTGAAGGTTTCAAGGCGAAATACGGCTTGAAGGTCAACGAATTGAACCCGGACGCCGGTTCTGGTGACGAAGTTGAAGCCATCAAGGCCAACAAGGGCAACACGGGCGATCAGGCTCCTGACGTGATTGACGTTGGTCTCTCCTTCGGCCCCACCGCCAAGGCCGACAAGCTGATCCAGCCTTACAAGGTGTCCACCTGGGCTTCCATTCCAGACACCGCTAAGGATGCAGACGGCTACTGGTATGGCGATTATTACGGTGTCATGGCCTTTGAAGTGAACAAGGATCTGGTCAAGAACCCACCAAAGGACTGGGCTGATCTGTTGAAGCCTGAATATGCCAACATGGTTGCTCTGGGCGGCGATCCACGCACG
The DNA here is from genome assembly GCA_913776675.1 of Rhizobiaceae bacterium. Taxonomy (GTDB): domain Bacteria; phylum Pseudomonadota; class Alphaproteobacteria; order Rhizobiales; family Rhizobiaceae; genus Allorhizobium. The sequence continues at coordinate 4,776 of CAJYRE010000226.1, read as the reverse complement.
GCAAACCAGGCCATCTCGGCTGTGTTTGCGGCAGGCCTTTCGGCTTCCAAGGGTGATGTTGCCAAGGCTGGCGAAGAAGGCCTGAAGTTCTTCAAGGAGCTGAATGCCAAGGGTAATTTCGTTCCTGTTGTTGGCAAGCCTGCAACGCTTGCACAAGGCACCACGCCGATCATGCTGCGTTGGGACTATAACGCGCTTGCTGGCCGTGACTCGCTGAAGGGCAACCCGCCGGTTGACGTTATCGTTCCTGCTTCCGGCGTTGTTGCCGGTGTTTACGTTCAGGCGATCTCGGCTTATGCACCGCATCCAAACGCTGCCAAGCTGTGGATGGAATACCTCTACTCTGACGAAGGCCAGATTGGCTGGCTGAAGGGCTATTGCCACCCGATCCGCTTCAATGATCTTGCCAAGAACAACAAGATCCCGGCAGACGTTCTGGCCAAGTTGCCTGAACCTAAGGCCTATGAAAAGGCTGTCTTCCCAACGCTGGCTCAGCAGGATGACTACAAGAAGGTCATCACTGAAGGCTGGGACAAGGTTGTTGGCGCAGCCGTCAAGTAATCAGCATGGTTAGAAAGCTTCCCCGATGCGTTGTCGGGGAAGCTTTTTTTGATTTCGAAAGACAAGACCGGCAGGAATTTTCCATATGCAATCGAATAAGGCAGAGCGAAGTCGAAAGCTGTTTGACTGGCTGGGCATTGCGCCCTTCATGCTGTTTGCGCTGCTGTTTCTGATTGTGCCCACCCTTTATCTGGTAGCCGGTGCGTTTCAGGATGCGGATGGCAATCTGACACTGGCCAATATTATTGGCCTGTTTACCGACAAGATCATGTCGTCGTTTTCCATCAGCATTCGCATCAGCCTTGCCTCTGCGCTGGGCGGGGCCTTGCTGGGCTTTTACATTTCCTGGGCGCTGGTGCTGGGTGGATTGCCCCCAGTTATCCGCTCGGCCGTCATGACCTTTTGCGGCGTGGCTTCGAATTTTGCCGGTGTTCCGCTGGCCTTTGCCTTTCTGGCCACCCTTGGTCGCCTCGGCCTGATCACCATGCTGCTGCGGGATTGGTTTGGCATCAATCTCTATGCCACCGGCTTTAATCTCTTAAGCTTCACCGGATTGACCCTGACCTATATGTATTTCCAGATCCCGCTGATGGTGCTGATCATCACCCCTGCTTTGGAAGGAATGCGCAAGGAATGGCGCGAAGCGGCCGAAAGTCTGGGTGCCACCCATGCCCAATATTGGATGAAAGTTGCTCTGCCAATTCTGATGCCAAGCCTGGCTGGTGCCTTCATGCTGCTGTTTGCCAATTCGTTCGGAGCCATTGCCACCGCCTTTTCGCTCACCGGCAGCTCGCTCAATATTGTGCCCATCCAGCTTTATGCGCAAATCCGTGGTGACGTGCTGCACAATGCCAACCTGGGCTATGCGCTGGCCTTTGGCATGATTGTCGTCACCGGCATATCCAACATCATTTACATCGGCTTACGTATTCGTGCAGAACGGTGGCAGAAATGAAAATCCAGAAATTTTTCGCATGGCTGGCCATCGCCCTTGGGTCATTTTATTTTCTGGTGCCGCTGATTGCCACCTTTGAATTTTCCCTGCGCATGCGTCGCGGCGAATATTCGTTTGATGCCTATCGCACCGTGTTTTCCGATGCCACATTTCGGGATTCCTTCAGCTTTTCGCTGCTGATGGCCGTGCTGACAATTGCTTGTATCACGCTGCTGATCGTGCCAACCGCCTATTGGGTGCGGCTGAGATTGCCGCAAGTGCGGCCTGTGGTGGAATTCATCACCATGCTGCCGCTGGTGGTGCCTGCCATTGTCATCATCTTTGGTTACCTGCGACTGTATAATTCGTCATCTTTTGTGCCGCTCACAGCGACAACATCGGGCACCAACCTGCTGTTTTTGCTGGGCCTGATGATGCTGTCGCTGCCATACACCTATCGCTCGATTGATGCGGCGATGAGCACCATTGATGTGCGCACCCTGACAGAAGCCGCCCAAAGCCTTGGAGCTGGCTGGGGCGTTATCCTGTTTCGCTGCATTTTTCCCAATGTTATCTCCGGCATTCTGTCGGGTGCGTTCATTACTTTTGCGATTGTCATTGGTGAATTCACCATTCCATCGCTTCTGAATCGCCCGGCCTTTGGCCCCTATCTGCAATTGATCGGTGCCAACAAGGCCTATGAGCCGCCAGCACTTGCCATCATTGCCTTCGCCATGACCTGGGCCAGCATTGCGCTGCTCAATCTCGTTGCCCGATTTACCAAACACATGCCCGCAAAGGCCTGAGATCGCCATGTCCTTTTTGACCCTCACCCACCTCAAAAAAAGCTACGGCCAGGTTCAGGTCGTGCATGATTTCAACATGTCGATCGAGAAAGGCGAGTTTATCTCGTTTCTGGGACCATCGGGCTGCGGCAAAACCACCATTCTGCGGATGATTGCCGGCTTTGAAACCATCACCGACGGCACAATCACCATTGCCGGCAAAAATCAGAATGATCTGAAGCCAAACCAGCGCAACATCGGCATGGTGTTTCAAGCCTATGCGCTGTTTCCCAATATGACCGTGTTTGATAATGTAGCTTTTGGCCTGAAAATCGCCAAAGTGGCCAAGCCTGACATTGAAAAGCGTGTGATGGAGATGCTCAAGCTGATCCATCTGGAGCACCTCAAAGACCGCTACCCCTACCAGATGTCGGGCGGCCAACAGCAGCGTGTGGCCTTGGCTCGCGCGCTGGCCCCAAGACCACAGGTCTTGCTGCTGGATGAGCCGCTGTCAGCGCTGGATGCGAAAATTCGCGTTTCCTTGCGTGAAGAAATCCGCCAGATTCAGCGCCAGCTTGGTATCACCACGGTTTTCGTCACCCATGATCAGGAAGAAGCCCTGTCGATTTCGGACCGCATCGTGGTGATGAACGCAGGCCGTGCCGACCAGATCGGCACGCCATTTGAAATCTACAACAGTCCGCAAACCCGTTTTGTTGCCTCCTTCGTGGGAACGCTGAACCTGATTGAAGCGAAGATTTTGGATAACAGCAGCAACACCCTCCAAATCGGCGACCAGCAGGTGCGAGTCAAGCGCCCCGTTGGCAAGCCAACGGGTGAAACGGTCACAATCGCGCTCCGCCCAGAAGCGGGATCCCTCTCCGAGGGCGCAAAGAGCGATGTGCAATTGACCGGCACGGTGTCTTCCAGCCACTTCCTTGGATCCGTCATCCGCACACGCTTGGATGTGGGCGGCACAACGCTGTGTTTTGACAGTTTCAACGACCCGGCCATCAAGCCCCCAACAATCGGTGAAAAGGTCACGCTGAAATTTGCCGCCGACGATTTGATGATCATCACGGATTAACCATTTCCAACAGATATTGGCTGAATCGTCCCAAAGAGGCTTCCATTCACGCTGGGAGCCTCAAGCATATTATGTTGATTAATATATTGGAAATATAGTCGTCGTCATAACCTCATGGCATGGGAGACAGACGCATGGGTTCTTTTTCATTGAATTTTGGTCGGGATGCTCGCTCGACCCTCGCCTCCTTAAGCAAGTCTCTGGCCATCATTGAATTTGACCTCAATGGCAACATTCTTGATGCCAACGACAATTTTTGCAAAGCGCTTGGCTATGCGAAGGCCGAAATTGTCGGAAAGCACCACCGAATTTTCGTGGGCCCACAAGACGCTTCCTCGCAAGCCTACCGCGATTTCTGGGCCAAACTGGCCTCAGGACAGTTTGATCAGGGCCAGTATAAGCGGTTTGACAAAACCGGCCGTGCCATCTGGATTGAGGCCTCTTACAATCCAGTGTTCCGCGGCAATAAGCCCTACAAAGTCGTCAAAATTGCCACAGACATCACAACTTCCAAGCTCAAGAGCATGGAAGACGATGGAAAACTGGCAGCCTTGTCGCGCTCACAGGCTGTTATCGAATTCTCTCCTGATGGAACCATTATCATCGCAAACGAGAATTTTTGTCAAGTGCTCGGCTATAGATTGAATGAAATTGTCGGCAAACATCATTCGATGTTTTGCGAACCCTCCTATGCTACATCGCCGGATTACCGCGATTTTTGGCGCAGCCTGGACAAAGGCGAATTCAAGAGCAACGAGTTCCTACGCATCGGCAAGGGCGGAAGAAAGGTGTATATTCAAGCCACCTACAATCCGATTTTTGATGAAAAAGGTACCGTGATCAAAGTGGTCAAATTTGCCACCGACGTCACAGGCCGGGTTACCGCCGTGGACAGCATTGCCCAAGGCCTTGAGCGGCTGGCCGATTGCAACATGGGCACCATGCTGGAAGAGCCGCTGATTCCAGAATTTGAACATTTGCGCAGCGCATTCAATACCTCCATTACCCAAATGCACGAAGTTCTCTCTGAAGTGCTGACGCTGACTACGGCTGTCTCCGCAAATGGTCAGAAAATGCGCGAGGACTCATTCAGCCTTGCCCAGCGCTCGGACCAGCAAACCGCCCTTCTGGAGCAGACATCGACCGCTCTGGAGCAAATCACCGTGACCATCACGGAAGCGGTTTCCCGCACGGGCGGCACGCGCAATCTGGTGCGCGATGCGCGGCAAGCGGCCACGGAATCCACCAAGGTCGTGGGTTTTACCGTGGATGCCATGAGCCGCATTGAAGGGGCATCGAAAGAAATCAGCAATATCATCAGTGTCATCGATGAGATCGCTTTTCAAACGAATCTTCTGGCATTGAATGCAGGCGTGGAAGCTGCCCGCGCCGGAGAAAGTGGCAAAGGC
>CAJYRE010000225.1 GCA_913776675.1 Rhizobiaceae bacterium | reverse complement strand
CACCACGCCGGACAGAATGGTGACAATCTTGATAGGCGGCAGATGCGCAAGGCCGGATGTGACCAGCAGCAGCACAATGGTTTCATAATTGACGGATTGCCGGAGCTGATCAAAGGCTTCAGCCTTGCCATAAAATTCCAGAATCGGTCGCGCCAGACTTTCATAGGCGTAATAACCCAGCACCCAGCCGGCAATGCCACCCAGAACCGAGGTGATGGTAGCAATGACAGCATAGCGCCAGACTTTTTCCGGCTTGGCCAATGCCATCGGCAAAAACAGCACATCGGCTGGCACCAGAAACACCGAGCTTTCAACAAAGGAGATGATGCCAAGCCAGACTTCCGCCGATTTGCGAGAGGCAAGCGACATGGTCCAGTCATAGAGACGTCGCAGCATTTTCAGTCCTTTTGGTTCTCAGTGAATGGCTCATTGGGTGCTGTTTTGCCCAATAAAGCAAACTGGTGCAATGCGCACGTCTTTATGCGCAATGCATGGATGGCTGTAAATGCGGTGTCATTCGCATTCCTGCCATTGAGACAAACTTTTCCGTGAAATGAAAAAAAATCAGAAAACCCGGTTGACCGATACCCCCTTCTGGATGTAGTTCCTGCACATCCTTTAGGCCCCTTTGGCGGAATTGGTAGACGCGCCTGACTCAAAATCAGGTTCCGAGAGGAGTGCTGGTTCGATTCCGGCAAGGGGCACCACTTTTTCTTCATATCGTCATCCATTCGCCAATGTGCATTTCTGTGTGCCATGCTTTTTATTGTGCATGTGCGAAGGCGGTGTTATTTTGGTGCGATAACATGGATTTGCACTGATGCTTTTGCCCTCCGCCGCCTCTTACGATGCGCTTTATCGTGAATTTTCCTGGCAGATACCAGCCTCGTTCAATATGGGCCGGGTGGTGTCGGATGCGTGGGCCGCGCGTGAGCCTGATCGGATTTGCCTTGAGCATTATTCGCCGGATGGTTTGCACCAAACAATGACTTATGGCGAATTGGCTGAGCGCTCTTCGGCTTTTGCCAATAGTTTGCAGGCGATTGGCGTTCGGGTCGGAGATCGGGTGGCGCTTCTGCTGCCGCAAGGGTTTGAAACGGTTATTGCCCATGTGGCCATCTACAAGCTGGGGGCTATTGCGGTGCCGCTGGCGCTGTTGTTTGGCGTGGATGCGCTGGAGCATCGGCTTAATGTGTCGGGTGCCGTTGCCATTGTTACCAATGATTTCGGGCTTTCACGTGTGCAGGAAATCAGCGCAAAGCTGCGCGATTTGCGCCATGTGATTTCGACAGGCTGTCCCCGCGATGGCATTTTAACGTTTTCTGATCTCTGCGCGCAGGGATCGCCGGCGTTTCAAGGCCCAGATACGGGGCCGGACGATCCTGCATTGATGATTTTCACCTCCGGCACCACTGGCGCGGCCAAGGGGGCTTTGCACGGGCATCGGGTTTTGGCAGGGCATATTCCGGGCTTTCAATTTGCCCATGAAGGTCTGCCACAAGCGGGTGACAAAATCTGGACACCATCGGACTGGGCCTGGGCAGGTGGGCTTTTGAATGTTCTCATGCCTGCGTTGATGCTGGGCGTGCCGGTGGTTTCATCGCCTGCGCAGAAGTTTGATCCAGATATGGCTTTTCGCATTATGGCCGAGATGAAGGTGCGCAATGCCTTTATTCCGCCCACGGCGCTGCGTTTGTTGAAGACGGTTGATCATCCCCGCGCTCGTTATGACCTGGTGTTGCGCACCATTGGCTCGGCGGGCGAATCCTTGGGGCGTGAGACCTATGAATGGGTCAAATCTGCGCTGGGACTGACGCCTAATGAGTTTTATGGCCAGACTGAATGCAATTTTGTGTTGTCATCCGCTGCCAATTTGGACGTGAGCAAGGCAGGTGCCATCGGCAAAGCGGTGCCGGGGCATCGGGTGGCGATTGTCGATGCGCAAGGGCGTGTTATGCCTGCGGGCCAGATCGGACAGGTTGCCGTTGCCCGGCCTGATCCGGTGATGTTTCTGGAATACTGGAATGATCCCGAAGCCACTGCCCACAAATTTGTCGGTGACTGGATGCTGACCGGCGATTTGGGCCGGCAGGATGCGAGCGGCTATGTGGAATTCTTTGGCCGTGATGATGATGTGATTACCTCATCCGGTTACCGGATCGGCCCTGCTGAAATTGAAGATTGTCTGATTGCCCATCCGGCGGTGCGGCTGGCCGCAGCCGTTGGCAAACCGGACGCCTTGCGCACGGAAATCGTCAAGGCCTATGTGGTGTTGGCTGATGGCTATACGCCCAGCGATCGCTTGGCCAAGGAGATTTCCAACTGGGTGAAGCATCGTCTGTCCATGCATGAATATCCGCGCGAAGTGGCGTTTATTCATGATATGCCCATGACCACCAGCGGCAAGGTGATCCGCCGGGCACTGCGGGAGCGGGATACCAACGCAGCCGCCTGATCCTGCTTTTTACAGCGCCGTGCGCCATATATGGCGTACAAAGGACGCTGTACTCTTTGTTTTTACGCATTTCCGGACGGAAAACCGCTACGCACTTTTCCTGGAAATGCTCTAATCTACTGCATAATTCCTTAAATCGATTCCGATTTAAGGAATTATGCAGTAGAGTTTGTCAGGGAAAAGTGGAACCCGGTTTTTCTGATCAGACAAACTCAAACAAAGAGATTATGCGGCTGGCTCAGGTGTCTTTCCTGAGCCGCGCCAGCACTTTATCGCGTAGAATGCGGGCTATGTTGCGTGTGTTGCGATAGAGATGAAGCTGCGCTGCGGCTTGCCGAACATCGCGGTCGCTGTTGCGTTTCAGGCCAATCACCAGCGTGCCCATCTCCTCGCGTTCACGCCAGAAGCGGCTCATGATCGGATGGTCTGGAACAGCGCAGGAATCGGTACGTACAATATTGGCATCGTCCAGATGCCATTCTGTCAAGCGCGCAGCCAGCAGTTTGCCGGGGGAATAGCGGGCATAGGCTTCATCATAGGCGGTTTTCCAGGTGTAGGCCTCTCCGCCCATGATAAACACAATCATGGAGGCAATGGCGCGGCCATCCAGATCCAGCGTGTGAATGCGCACACCATCCTGTGCGGCCAAATTGGAAATGGCTTCGCGGGCAAAGGCAGCCCGAAACCTGTCCATGACCATGGCTGTGCGTTTTCGTCCTTTCCAGCCGCTGGCTTCCAGTGCCAGAAATTCCTCCATCCGCGCTTCAATGTCACGTGGCTGGCGGGCAACCGTATAATCCAACACGCCCTGCTGCTGTAACAGGCGCATCTGCCGGCGCATTTCGCGCAGATGAGATTTGCCAAGCGATTGTGCCAGATAGGTTTCGCCATCTTCCAGACTGTCCAGCATCGGTCGTTGCATAAGATCCGTCACAGTCAGCGGCAGATCACGATTGATGGCCACGGCGCGCAACAATTGGGCAACCGGCCCCTCCAGTCGCAGATCGGGCAGAACAAGCACACTGGGCAGCTTGCTGATGGGATTGCTGAGGGCTTCGAGAAGGTTATCAATGGTTTCTGCTGCGTCTTCGGCATCCACCAGAGGTGTGCCCAGCGGGCCGAAGGGATTGGACCACACGCGCAGAATGGACGGTCCAATCGCAAAGCCGGGCTTTTCAATGGAAAAGGGCATCAGCAGGCGGATACGGCTGCGTTCGCCGCGCTCATCGCGGATCAAGGCTGTGCGCACCTGACGTTCATCCAGACGCGGAATAGCGGGGGCCAGAAAGCGGGCTGAGAAGAAGACATTCGGCTCCACGGCCCGATGGGTCAGAAAATCCATTTCCGCCTCAAGATCATAGCAGGCCTGACGGGGATAGATCAGCAATTGCCGACCCGGCCGTCCGACAGCAATCTGATGCTCATAGGGCGGAGCGGCAATCGCTCTGCTGCTGACAGAAGGGGGCGCAGCGGCTGGCGCGGCGTTGTTTTCTACCTCGATGACAGACAGATTGATCTCAGCCATGGTGTGATCCTTTGATCTGTGAAAGCGGATCGGCGAATGCAAAGAGGACAATTCCTAGCGTCTTTTTGACAGTCATATGCAACAACAGCGCTTCAACCAGGGTCGCAAGCGCCGTTGCCGTTGCGGCTCCGCTCAAACCATACAGCGGTATAAGGCTGACATTCAGCCCGATATTGGCAAGAAGTGCAACGACATACAACAGTACGCACAAATTTTGTCGTCCCGCCATGGTCAGCAGCAGTTCTCCCGGACCCACCAGCGCTTTTGTCAGCATGCCAGCAAACAAAATCACCATCAGAGGGTATCCGGCCCGGAAATTCGGACCAAACAGCCCAAGCAGCAATTCTCCAGCCGCCAGCACCATAAGCCCCACGCCGAGCGATGGCCAAAAGCACCAGCCAGCCATTTTACCAGCAAAGCTGCCCAGTGGTTTCAGATCATGAGCGTTCATCAAAGCTGAAAACCGCGGGCCGGCGGCGGCCTTGACGGCAAAATAGACAAATTGCACCAGCGCCATGGTTTTGGCTGCCGCAAAATAAATGCCAACCTGATCCGGCGGGAGATAAAAGCCCACCACCACCACATCCGAATTGGTCAGCAAAAACAGGAAGCCTTCGATAAAGAAAATCGGCACTGCGACACGAAACCACGTCAGAAACTCAATTTTGCGTTCGCCGCGTGCAAACTTGTTTTTCATTTTATGGCGTACGGTGAGGAGCTGGCCAAGAGTGGTCAGATAGGTCGCAACCAGAGCCGTCTGCATCGCGGTGGTGGCGGTATGCGGTGCGCCAAGCGAAACCGCGGCCAGCATGAGTGTCAGGATCAGCACGGGACGGATGATGTAGGTGGCGCTGAGTGCAATCACAGGCCAGCTATTGGCCCGTGCCGTGCCCTCCAGCACATCGCCCAACGCAATCAGGGGCAGGGCAAACAAGCCCAGAAACAGCGGCGTTATATAGTAGGATGCAATACGCTCTCCGGCGATGGACAGTGTTGCAAAACCAATGCAGGCCACAAGGCTTGCCAGGCCCATGGCAAACAGCCGGGCTGTCAGTGTCAAGCCACGGATGGAGGTAACATCATTGCGGGTCTGATATTGTGGCAGAAACCGGATGATGGTTGAGTGAAAACCAAGGCAGGACAGGTTGCCGAACAGAACCACCAGCACCCAGACAAAAACAAAAATGCCATATTCGAAATCGCCCATCAGCCGGGCTCGAACAATCTGCGAGAAAAACGCAATGGCGGCGCTGATGACCCGGATGCCAAAGGCAATCATCGCCATGCGTTGAGCATGGGAGACATCATCATTGCGACGGAGAGATGCGATAAACCGGTTGAGCGGGCCCTGAAGTCTGAGCGGAAGACTTTTTTCAAGCGTCTGGACAACGAGCATGATCAAAACGCAATACTCACAAGCTGATGGGGTCAATCCGGTTTGAACCATTGCGGAGAGACCGGAAGCGCATCATGCGCCGTGCTTTATGTCTTTCGCCCGTGCGGCAGGGCAATCTCGCCGCGTCAGGATAGGTTTTAAGTCTTTCAGCCCAAATCATTCCATTTTTATTAAAAATGTGGAATGAACTATATTTAATGGACTACGCATATACTGAACGAAAAACGGGGCAAGATCAATGATCTTGCCCCGCCCAATTTAGGGGTAAAAGCAAAAAATCAGGCCGTCAGAATACCATGGCAATGCTTGTATTTCTTGCCGGAGCCGCAGGGGCAGGCTTCGTTGCGGCCAATACGACCCCAGCTTGCCGGATCATTGGGGTTACGGTTTTCCGGCGCGACATAAACGTCTGCATTGTCAAATTCATCCTGACCGGTGACCGGATCAATATGGTGCGCCTGCATTTCCGGCAGGGTTGGCTCCTGTGTTGCTTCCCGTACGATTTCCACCCGCATCATCTGGGCGGTCACGGCTTCACGCATATTGGCCAGCAGGGCCTGGAACAGCTCGAACGCCTCTGCCTTGTATTCCTGCAACGGATCACGCTGGGCATAGCCGCGGAAGCCAACCACGGAGCGCAGGTGGTCCAGATTGACGATATGTTCGCGCCAGAGGTTGTCGATGGTTTGCAACAGCACCGAGCGTTCAATATAGGCCATGATTTCCGGGCCAAAACGTTCGGTTTTCTCGGCAATCATCTCATCGGTGATCTTTTTCAGCCGCTCGACAATATCGTCTTCGGCAATGCCTTCCTCTTTCGCCCATTCTGCGACTGGCACATCGATATTCAGATGGTTGACAATGGCGGCCGCCAGCCCCTCTACATCCCATTGCTCGGCATAGGCGCGCTCTGGAATATGCGTCCGCACGGTGGTTTCGATCAGCTCGTGGCGCATATCGGTGATGGTTTCGGACAGATCCTGCGATTCCATCATTTCCACGCGCTGCTCAAAGATCACTTTGCGCTGATCGTTCAGCACGTCATCATACTTCAAGACGTTTTTACGCATGTCGAAGTTGCGGGCCTCGACCTTTTTCTGCGCCCGTTCCAAGGCCTTGTTGATCCACGGATGCACAATGGCTTCGCCTTCCTTCAGGCCCAGCTTTTGCAACATGCTGTCCATGCGGTCAGAGCCGAAGATGCGCATCAGGTCATCCTGAAGCGAGAGGTAGAATTTTGAGCGGCCCGGATCGCCCTGACGACCGGAACGGCCGCGAAGCTGATTGTCGATACGGCGGCTTTCATGCCGCTCGGTGGCAATCACGTAGAGGCCACCGGCCGCCAAGGCCTTTTCCTTGAGTTGTTTGACTTCCTCGCGGATGGCCTTTTCCTTGGCGTCGCGCTCAGGGCCTTCTTCCATGCCCTCAAGTTCGCGCTCAAGCCGCATGTCAATATTGCCGCCAAGCTGAATATCCGTGCCGCGACCGGCCATGTTGGTGGCAATGGTGACAGCGCCGGGCACACCGGCCTGTGAGACGATATAGGCTTCCTGCTCGTGGTATCGGGCATTGAGCACGTTGAAATTGTTAAACCCGCTCTTGCGCAGCATGGTGGCCAGCAATTCGGATTTTTCAATGGAGGTCGTGCCGACCAGAACCGGCTGGTTGCGGGCGTGGGCGGCCTTGATTTCCTCGATGATCGCTTTGAACTTTTCATCAAAAGTCCGGTAAACCTCGTCATCCTCGTCGATACGCTGGATGGGCAGGTTGGTCGGCACCTCGATCACGCTCAGGCCGTAAATGTCCTGGAATTCTTCCGCTTCGGTGTTGGCCGTGCCGGTCATGCCTGCCAGCTTGCTGTACATGCGGAAGTAATTCTGGAAGGTAATCGAGGCCAGCGTCTGATTTTCCGGCTGGATGGTCACCTTTTCCTTGGCTTCCAGCGCCTGATGCTGACCTTCGGAGTAACGACGGCCCGGCATCATGCGGCCGGTGAACTCATCGATGATCACAATTTCGTCATTACGGACAATATAGTCCTTGTCGCGCTGGAACAGCTTGTGGGCTTTGAGCGCATTGTTGATGTGATGGACGATGGCGACATTTTCCACATCGTAGAGCGAAACGCCCTTCAGCAGGCCTGCGTCCTTCAGCATGTTTTCCAGTTTTTCCGTGCCGACTTCGGAAAAATTGGTGGAACGCTGCTTTTCATCAATCTCGTAATCGTCGGGCGTCAGCAGCGGAATGAAGGCGTCAATGGTGGTGTACAGATCAGAGCGGTCGTCTAGCGGGCCGGAAATGATCAGCGGCGTACGGGCTTCGTCGATCAGGATCGAGTCCACTTCGTCAACGATTGCGAAATTATGGCCGCGCTGCACCATCTGGCTGCGCTCAAATTTCATGTTGTCGCGTAGATAATCGAAGCCCAGTTCATTGTTGGTGGCATAGGTGATGTCGCAGGCATAGGCCTCACGGCGCTGGTCATCATCCAGAC
>CAJYRE010000224.1 GCA_913776675.1 Rhizobiaceae bacterium | reverse complement strand
CTTGCAGCAGTTCGATACCAACAAGGATGGCAAGATCTCTCGGGAAGAGGCCAAGGCTGCCGAAGACAAGCTGTTTGCAGCGATCGATACCAACAAAGATGGTGTTCTGACCCCCGGCGAATTGCGCAAATTCCATGAAGCGCGCATGGCTGCCTGGAAGGCCGAGATGCCCAAGCCGCCCGCGCCAGATGCAGAGGGCGCTCCGCCACCACCACCGCCGCCGCCGCCGGGTGCAGACAATGCACCGCCACCACCGCCACCGCCGCCGGGTGATGATGCCATGGCCAGACCTATGGATGATCCGATGGATGTCTGCATGATGCCCGACAGGCCAATGCACGAAGCCATGCGCGGTGGACCGGAAAGAGGCCCCGGCCCACGTGGAGGCCCGGATGGACGTCACCGTCCACCACCGATGCTCGATTTGTTTGGGCCGAGAGGTTTGATGACCCAGATCGACACCGATGAGAATGGTCAGATCAGCAAGGCTGAAGCCGATGCGGCGCTGGATAAGCTGTTCAACCGACTGGATACCAATAAGGATGGATTCATCTCTGCGGATGATTTCCCCAAAGGGCCATCGCTTCTGCCTTGATCCACGTTGAGGATCGCCAGAGTCCATTTTGAGATGGCAAACTCTAAAACAAAAACGCGGCTGATTCTTCAGCCGCGTTTTTTATGGGTACTTATTATAACGCGGACATCCGCTGTGGTAGGATCAAAACTCCTCCCAGTCATTCTGGGCCTGAGCCACATTGGCTGATGCATGGCGCGGCGCTGAAGCCACTGCTCCTGCGCGCGTGGGTGCAGCTTGGGCGCGCGGTGTGGCCTTGAGCGGGGCCGATGCACGGGGAGCTGGTGCGGATGCGTGTCTGCTGACGGGCTGAGCAGTGGGTGCCAGAGCCACATCCGAACCGGTGCGGAATTTCATCAGCAGTTCAGCCAGGCGCAGGCTTTCCTGAGCCAGACTTGCGCCTGCAGCATTCATTTCCTCGACCATGGCAGCATTTTGTTGGGTTGCCTGATCCATATGATTGATCGCGGTGTTGACCTCCGTCAGACCAGAGGCTTGCTCCTGTGCGGCAGTGGCAATCGCATCCATATGCAGGTTCATGTCTTCAACGGCCTTGGAAATGGTGGCCAGACCTTCACCTGTATCGCTGACCGGCTTGACACCTTCACTGACAGCGGCTTCGGAATTGCCAATCAAGGTTTTGATTTCCTTGGCCGCATTGGCCGAACGCTGGGCCAGTTCGCGCACTTCCTGGGCCACCACCGCAAAGCCCTTGCCAGCCTCGCCTGCACGGGCGGCTTCCACACCGGCGTTCAGCGCCAGCAGGTTGGTCTGGAAGGCAATTTCATCAATCACGCTGATGATCTGGGTGATCTTGCGGGAGGCATCTTCAATGCGTTCCATGGCGGAAACGGCGTTGCTGACAACTTCCGCCGAATGCTCGGCATTTTGGCGCGCATTGCGTACCAGATTACGGGCGTCGCCGGTGCGTTTGGAGGTCGCATGGACGTTGGCAGTAATCTGTTCCAGCGCAGCCGCGGTTTCTTCCAGAGAGGCCGCCTGCTGCTCGGTACGCTTGGCGAGCGTATCCGAGGCTTGTGAAATTTCACCGCTGCCGTTGGTCACACCCTTACCCACCTGTCCGACCGCCAACAGTGCCGTCCGGAGCTGGCTGACCGAGGCGTTGAAATCGTGGCGCAGAGGCTCGAACTGATCGGCAAATTTTTGTTCTATCTCGCAGAGCAGATCGCAAGCGGCCAATCGGCGCAGACCGGCGGCCAACGCGCCGGTTGCCTCCTTCAGGCGCTGTTCGGCGTCCGCTTCGGCGCGGCGCTGCATTTCTTCTTTCTCGCGTTCGGCATTGATACGGTTTTGCTCTGCATCCGCTTCCAGCTTCACCTTGGCAATTGCCGCCTGCCGCATGATTTCAACGGAGCCTGCCATTTCGCCAATTTCATCGCGGCGATTGGCGTCTGGCACGGTAACATCCAGCTTGCCTTCTGCAATGTTCAGCATCACACGGGACATGCGGGTAACGGGAGTGGAAACACCCTTGATAATCCACACCGTCAGCAGCGTCATCAGAAGCACACCAGCAATGATAACGGTCACTGTAATTGTGGAGGATGTGTTGTAAGCGGACTGCGCATCCGCACCCGAGGTATCAGCACCCTTGTCGTTGACTTTAATAATTTCACCCAGCGCACCGAATGCAGCCACCAGAGGGTCGCGGGCTGGCGCAATGGCTGCAACAGCCGCAGGCATGTTCTTGGCTTTCACCGCATCCATAATGGCTTTCTGTGCCACGAGATAATTGGCCCATTTGGCTTCAAAATCAGCCCACAGCTTCTTTTCGGTGTCATTGCGCAATGTGGCGCGGAAATCCGCATAGGATTTTGGAATGGAGGCATCCATTTCCACAAATTCGTCATCCAGTCCCTTAACCTCGGCCGGATCCACCGCAATTGTCTTGCGAATGGTGGTGGTATGATAGCGCAGCATGGTGAACTGAATGGCATCCAGCTTGGCCATGCGCGGCATCCACACTTGGCGCGTGTCGGATGCGGCCGTGAATACAACGGAGATCTGGTTATAACTGATCACACCAAGGGCAATAATCAAGACAAGCGCAGCACCTGCCATCACCATCAGTCTGGTTGAAATTTTCAATACCATGAGAATATCCCGACAAAGGTCGCTAAACGGTGAAAAGATAGTGCTATTTATGAAAGTGATCCCTTAAGAACGAATTAAGGTTGTATAAAATAATATGTAAATAGAGCTATTGATGGTGACTGCACTTACGCCTATTTGGAGCGAAGACGCAAGGATGCTATTGTTAGCAACTCTCTTGAAATTGAATGAGAAATTAAGACAATGGTGCCGCTTGCAGGACTCGAACCTGCGACCCCATCATTACGAATGATGTGCTCTACCACCTGAGCTAAAGCGGCCTGTCAAATCGCACCCGGCGATTCCAGTCTGTGCGGGTGGATACAGGCAAATTTTGCTGATTTCAAGAGACCTTTTGAGATCTGTTACGCTTTTTCGCAAATCCTTGCTTTTGCGGCATGATATTCACTTTGCAGCCGTGCCACCAAGGCAGAGACAGGCTCAATGGACTTGGTGGCGCCAACGCCCTGACCGCAGCCCCAGATGTCTTTCCAGGCTTTGGCTCCGGTGGTTGCTGTTTCAAAATCCATTTTGCTCGGGTCTGCTTCCGGCAGGTTATCGGGATCAAGGCCGGCTGCCGTGATGGAGGATTTCAGATAATTGCCATGGATGCCAGTGAAATAATTGGAATAAACAATATCATCGGCACTGCTCTCGACCAGTGCCTGTTTATAGGCCTCGCTGGCGCGGGCTTCCTCTGTGGCAATGAAGGGTGAGCCGATATAGGCCATATCCGCACCCGCCGCCTGAGCAGCCAGAATGGCTCCGCCATTGGCAATGGCACCCGCAAGCAAGAGGGGGCCATCAAACCATTCGCGGATTTCCTGCAAAAGCGCAAAGGGTGAGAGCCTGCCCGCATGGCCGCCAGCCCCGGCTGCCACCGCAATCAGGCCATCTGCCCCTTTGCGAATGGCGGAACGGGCGTGCCGATTGTTGATGACATCATGCAGGACAATGCCGCCATAAGAATGGATGGCGTCATTGACCTCCGGCACGGCTCCCAGAGAGGAGATGACAACCGGAACCTTGTATTTGACGCACATGCCCAGATCATGTTCCAGCCGCTTGTTGGAGGTGTGAACAATCTGGTTGACGGCAAAGGGTGCCGCAGGCTGTTCCGGGTTGGCAGCGTTATAGCGGGCCAGTTCTTCGGTTATTTCCGCCAGCCATTCATCCAGTTGGGTAGCCGGTCTGGCATTGAGTGCAGGAAAAGCGCCAATGATGCCGGCTTTGCATTGTGCCAGAGTGAGGGCAGGATGGGAGATGATGAACAATGGCGATGCGACGACGGGCAAGCTGAGATGAGCAGACAGAATTGCGGGCAGAGCCATTGGACACCTCAATATTTTGACGTTTGCGTAAACGTCAAAACGATACCAGAGCAATTATCGATTGAAAAGAGGAGATGTTGCTGCAAAGGTGTGGGCATTCTCAGGCAGGTTTGAGCGCTTGCCAGCGGCTGGTTTTCCACTGACCATCTTCTGAAGGGAGGTAAGGCGGGCTTGCGGTTTGTTCAGCCAGCCGTTACCGCTGTGCATTGAAACAGTTTTTGCCGGGGGTATCCGGTTGCGTTGAGAGAGGAAAGATCTGGCGTGAGTGGATTGGAAACGGCCATCAGAAGCGCTCTGGAGCGGTCGGATCGCACAAAGGCGGACGTTCGTGCGCGGATCTATCAATCTGCCCGACAGGCGTTGGAGTCCGGTTTGCGCAAGCAAAGCGTCAATGATCCGGAAACGGTGGCCGAGCAACGGCATCGTCTTGAGGCCACCATTCATGCGATCGAGCAGGAAGAGCGGGAACGTCTCAAGGAGCAAGCCAATGTTGATCCGCCTGTGAAGCCAGCGCCTGTATTGGGAGCGAAAAATGCGCAAACGCGCCCTGCATCGCGCCCCGACATTCCTATGGATGTTCAGCCCGAAATACCCGCTGTGGAGCGCCGTTCCAACGGGCGCGAAGATGGTCGTGTTGATTCCGATGATGATGACGGTGCGCTGAGCTTTGGTGTGGATCGTGACCATGGTGCCAAGGTCGATCCGGGCATGTCTTTGGATCGAGTGACGGTTGCAAGGGATGATCGGCCTGAATCGCCCCTATCCGTGCATGATGATGAGAATGATGGCTTCGCCGCAGTTGCGGCCGCAACAGATGCGCGGCCCACACCCAAGGCAGACAAAAAACAGACGAAGCGTGCGATAAAAGCTTCAGAAAAACGTGCTGCCAAGCCACGTCGCCGTCGTGGATTTCTGGCGCAACTGTTTGTTTTTGTGGTGGTGATGACCTCTGTGGCGATTGCGGCCTGGTGGGTTTATTCGACCGGCATTTTGTTGAATAGCTCGGAAAGGCAGTCGGGATTTCAGCCGCCACCGCCGACAGCGTCGGCGGATGATTTTGCGGGAAGCAGTCAGGAGCCGAAAACCATTGATCCGCAGCGTGGTTTCTCCAGTGCCTGGATTGAGGTTTTTAAACCGAGTGAGGTGCAAAAAATCACCGCGCGCGCCAATGCAACAGTGGATGTGCAGGGCGCAAGCGATGGTCAGGCCATGCATATCGTCTCGCGCAGTGCTGATCCGGATGGGGCGGCTGTGGTGCAGATTTCGCCGGATGTGCTGCGGGAAATGGCTGGCAAGACATCGACCATTGCCCTGACCGTGCAATCGTCTGGTGAAAAGCCGATCCAGTTTTCGGTATCGTGCGGCTTCGATCGGCTGGGCGGATGTTCGCGCCACCGCTTCACGGCCAATCCGGAGCGGGCGGATCTGCTGTTTCGTGTTACGCTGCCCAATTCCGCGGTGCCGAGCGCGCCGGGGCAACTCCTCATCAATGCCGATATGAGCGGACAGGGCGAGGGGATCAATCTTTATTCCATTCGCGTTTTGCCGGGGCAGTAATCAAGCATTTGCAGCAAAAGTGCGAAGCGGTTTTGCGTCCGCAAATGCGTTCTTAATATGTTATTTGCAGCAAAAGCGCGAAGCGGTTTGGCAAGTGCTACTTTTTAGAGAATGCTGGATGGTTTGCCGAGGATTTTGTCATCGATCGTGCCAATGGCATTGAGGTCTTTGTCGGTATAGTCCAGCGACAGCAGCAGATGCCGGATCGTGTTCAGGTGAGCGCGGCGCTTGTCATTGGCGCGCACCACCGTCCATGGTGCTTCTTTGGTGTGGGTTTCTTTCAGCATGCGGTCACGTTTTTTGGTATAGTCATCCCAGCGATTGAGGGCGGCAATATCCATGGGTGAGAGCTTCCAGATTTTCAGTGGATCATGGCGGCGATCGTGAAAGCGCTTGATTTGCATTTCCTGACCAATATCCAGCCAGAACTTGAAGAAATGAATATTGTCTTGCTGGATCAGCTTTTCAAACCGCGGCACCTGCTCCATGAAATGCTCATATTGCGCTTGCGTGCAAAATCCCATGACGGGTTCAACAACAGCACGGTTATACCAGGAGCGGTCAAACAGGACGAATTCTCCGCTGCCCGGAAACCGGCTGATGTAGCGCTGAAAATACCATTGGCCCTGTTCGGTTTCGCTGGGTTTTGTCAGGGCCACATTGCGGGCCGAGCGTGGGTTCATATAGCTGAGAATGGCGTGGATGGTGCCGCCCTTGCCCGCCGCATCGCGGCCCTCAAACAGGGCCATGACACGGCCACCTGTGGCCTGAAGCCAGTATTGTACCTTGACCAGCTCGATCTGGAGAGTGCGTAACTCCGTTTCATACTGGTCCTGCTTCAGCTTTTTATCATAGGGATGATCGCCCGACGAAAGGGCTGCCTTCTCCACCCAGTCCGGCAAAATGGGATCATTGATGTCAAACACCCGGCTTTTCCCGTCTATTTTCAATGTGACGCTGCCGGTGTCGAATGTCGTGTTCATCCAATTTCTCCACAGGTGTTTCATGGCTGGGCGTTATGGTAAGAATTAAGAAAATATGAAAAATATTCAATGGGTTGTTTGATTTTTAAAGGGCAGCGGTCTGTGTTTGTTACTTTATTTGATTCACGATGGCGCGAAAGCGGTACAATTCTGTCATGCAAGGGATATAGCTTGAAACCCTGCTTTTCGGCAGATCCGCTTCCATTTCCGACCATTTTGTCTTGAGGTTTCCGTTGAACTCGTTCGTTTTGTCTTTGCGGTTCCTGGGTCAAAGGTTGCGGGATCGTTGGGATTTCGTTCTTTTTGCCATTCTTGTGTCGGGCGGTGCTGTTCTGGCGGGCGCGGATCGTGTCTTTGGCATCATCCTGTTGCTTTTCTCTTTGATCGTCACTCTGATCTACGGCGGCTTTCAAGCCAGTGAACCAGAGATGTCCCGGGAGGAGCCGAAAGCAGCAACCCCGGTGCCTTTGTCGAATGAAGATCTGGAAAGCGTGCTGAAGAGCACGTTTGCCGCCATTGAATTGCCCTGTCTGGTGTTTGGTGCGGATGGCACGGTGACATTTCAAAATGCGGCAGCCACAAAGGCATTTGGAGAAGTGGCCGTGGGCGTACACCTTTCAGCCCGTTGGCGCTCACCCGGCATTCTGGATATGGTGCGCGATACGGTTCATTCCGGCCTTCCCAATCAGATCGAGCATTCTGAAGTTCTGCCCTCCGAGCGGGTGTTTGTGGTGCGTGTGGCACCGCTGGGCCTGCCACAGTTGAAGCGTCGCTCTGCGCTGTTTGTCATGACCTTCCGCGATATTTCCGAATTGCGCCGCATTGACCGGATGCGTTCGGATTTTGTGGCCAATGCCAGCCATGAACTGCGCACACCGCTTGCGTCGTTGCGCGGGTTTATCGAAACCCTGTTGGGTCCAGCCCGCAATGATGAAAAAGCGCGGGATCGGTTTTTGAACATCATGCTGGATCAGGCCAATCGCATGAGCCGTCTGGTGGATGATCTGCTCTCTCTGTCGCGGCTGGAGTTGAAGGCGCATCTGGCACCTGATCGCAAGGTGGCCTTGCAGCCGGTTTTGAGCCATGTGCGTGACTCGCTCAGCCCGCTGGCCGCGGAGCTGGATCTAAGCCTGAACCTGCACATGCCGGAAGAGTTGATCGAAGTGACAGGGGATCGGGACGAATTGATCCAGGTGTTTGAAAACCTGATTGAAAATGCCTGTAAATATGGACAGGAAGGCAAGCGGGTGGATGTGTTCCTGCGCCAGACCACCGATGCCGTTGAGGTGAGCGTGGTTGATAAGGGGCCGGGCATTCCCGCCGATGATGTGCCGCGGCTGACAGAGCGTTTTTATCGCGTCAGCGTGGCTGATAGCCGCTCTAAAAAGGGCACAGGCTTGGGCCTTGCCATTGTCAAACATATCCTCACACGCCATAGGGCGCGGTTGATTATCCGCTCTGAAATCGGAAGTGGTACGGATTTTACCGTCCGATTTTGACATGAATGGACAGGATTTTGAACTTGAATCGGAATTCATGATATAAATCAATATATTGATATGTCACAAATGTTTCATCGAAATGACATAAAAGCTCATGCTGTCGAAGGCTAAGAACACATGGCCGGAGCACGGCGGAAGCAGGCGGGGGACATCCGTCTTATCAGTTTAAGAGCTCATTCTCTGGAGAGAAGCATGAACATTTTGAAACTTTCTGTGGCGGCTTTGGTCGCGTCTGTTGCATTGACCGGAGCTGCCATTGCGCGCGATCAGGTTCAGATCTCCGGATCTTCGACCGTACTGCCTTATGCCAAGATCGTTGCTGAAACGTTTGGTGAGACTTTCCCCAAGTTCAAGACTCCGGTTGTTGAGTCTGGCGGCACAGGCGCTGGCCTGAAGGAATTCTGCAAGGGCGTTGGCCCTGAAACCATCGATATTGCCAATGCTTCGCGCCCGATCAACAAGTCGGAAATGGAAGCTTGCAAAGCGGCTGGTGTTACGGAAATCCAGGAAGTGAAGTTCGGTTACGATGGCATCGTCTTCGCGGTTGACTCGTCCAACAAGGATCTGGCTCTTGTGCCTGCCGATCTCTACAAGGCGCTGGCCGCTGAAGTGGTTGTTGATGGCAAGCTGGTTGCCAACCCTTACAAGAAGTGGTCCGAAGTCAACAAGGCTCTGCCCGATGTTGATATTATGGCCTTCATTCCCGGCGAAAAGCACGGCACCCGCGAAGTGTTTGAAACCAACGTGTTGCAGCAGGGTTGCAAGGACACGGGCGCTTTGGATGTGATCAAGGCTGCTGTTGGCGAAAAGGATGCGCCCAAGAAGTGCATCGCTGTTCGCAAAGACGGCAAGGCTGTTGATATTGATGGCGATTACTCTGAGACGCTGGCCCGTATCGCTGCCAACAAGACCGCCGTTGGCGTGTTTGGCCTGTCTTTCTATGAAAACAATGCTGACAAGCTGAAGGTTGCCACCGTTTCCGGCGTCAAGCCATCGGTTGAAACCGTTGCCACTGGCAAGTATCCGGTATCGCGTCCGCTGTTCTTCTACGTCAAGAAGGCCCATCTCGGCGTGATCCCCGGCATGAAGGAATATGTGGATTTCTTCCTGTCTGAGCAGATGATCGGCAACGACGGCCCGCTGGCCAATTATGGTCTGGTTCCGGCTCCCGACAAGGAGCGTGAAGAATTCCGCACCAAGTTTGCGGCTGGCAAGTAAGATTTCAAGATTGGCGCGGGTGTTTCATCCGCGCCAGTCGCCATTTCGACGGGGTGTTTCAGACCTTGTCGCTCTTGTGTCCTTGCGTCTTTCAGGCGGGGGTATGGTGACCCGGGGGGTACGAAATTGAGTCTATCCATACTGGTTTTTATCGTGATTGCGATTGGGGTTGTGGCGTATTTCATAGGCTCTTCCCGTGCGATGTCGCTTGCCGGCGGCAAGGCGTCATCGCTTCATTCCCGTTATGGCTACCATGGCAGCTTTGTGGCTGTGTTGGCCGTTGTGCCTGCGTTTCTGGTCATGGCAGTTTGGCTTGCTGTTGCGCCAGCGATGATTGAAGCCCGCGTGCGCCAGACTTTGCCACAACAGGCCCAGTCCGAGACGGCTGCGACGCAGAATTTGAATTACGGCACCATCACATCGATTGCGCGGGGGTTGCGTGATCTGGATGCTGAGACGCTGGCCAAGGTGAAAGCGGCGGATGCGGCTGGTGCGCGCGCCATTCTGGGCGATCATGGCGTTCCTTTGGCCGGTGAGCCTCCAGCCTACATGCTGCAAGCGGCTGAATTGCTCAATGATATGAACGCGACCAATTCTCTGGCCATGACGGTGGTGACCATTGCCCTGTCTCTGGCGGGCGGCGTATTGGGTCTGCGAATGATTGCGCCACGTTTCCGGGCTCGCAATCGCGTTGAACAGGTCATGCTGGCCGGATTGATCATCTGCTCATCCATCGCCATTCTCACAACGGTCGGCATTATCATGTCGATGTTGAGTGAAACGGTGCATTTCTTTCAGGCTGTGCCAGCGTGGAAATTTTTCTTTGGTACGGTTTGGGACCCACGCTTTGCGGCGGCCGGTGCAAGCGATACAGGCGGCCAGTTCGGCCTCATTCCGCTTTTGCTGGGCACGCTTTATATCGGTTTTGTCGCCATGCTGTTTGCGGTGCCGGTGGGCCTGTTTGCTGCGATCTATATGGCCGAATATGCCTCTCCGCGCCTGCGTTCCATCACCAAGCCCTTGCTGGAAATTCTGGCGGGCATTCCCACCATCGTCTACGGCTTTTTTGCGCTGACCACTGTTGGTCCCTTCCTGCGGGATATTTCAGCCAAGATCAGCGGCATTGCCACGGGTGATTTTGCCAGCTTCATTCAGGCGCAGAGCGTTCTCACCGCCGGTTTCGTCATGGGCATCATGCTGATCCCTTACGTCTCATCGCTGTCAGATGACATTATCACCGCTGTGCCCCGCTCGCTTCGGGATGGCTCGCTGGGCCTGGGTGCAACCCGGTCTGAAACGGTCAAGAATGTCATTCTGCCTGCGGCCCTGCCGGGCATTGTTGGCGCTTTGCTGATGACAGCCTCGCGTGCCGTGGGTGAAACCATGATTGTGGTGCTGGCAGCCGGTGTGGCCGCGCGCATCCAGTTCAACCCGTTCGAGCCGATGACCACCGTCACCGTCAAAATTGTCAATCAGTTGACCGGTGACCTTGAGTTTACCTCTCCGCAAACGCTTGTGGCCTTTGCCCTGGGGATCACCCTGTTTGTCATCACGCTTTGCCTTAACATCTATGCGCTTTACATCGTGCGCAAATACCGGGAGCAGTACGAATGAGCGACGTCGTATCTCAAGGCCCAGCC
>CAJYRE010000223.1 GCA_913776675.1 Rhizobiaceae bacterium | reverse complement strand
GGTCATCGTGGCAGGACAGGACATGGTGCGTTTAACGAAAAAACAGCGCGCCCGTCTGCGTGGCACCCAAGTGGCTTATGTGCCGCAATCAGCGGCGGCGGCCTTCAACCCAGCCATCACCATTCTCGATCAGGTCATAGAAGTCACCAGCATTCACAAGCTGATGCCCGCCGATCCGGCGCGCGCCCGTGCCATTGAACTTTTCCGCGCCCTGTCACTCCCCAATCCCGAAACCATTGGCAGTCGCTATCCCCATCAGGTCTCCGGCGGACAATTGCAGCGGCTGGCGGCCGCCATGGCTTTGATCAGTGATCCCAAGCTGGTGATTTTTGACGAACCCACCACCGCGCTGGATGTGACAACCCAGATTGAAGTGCTGCGCGCCTTCAAAGCCGTGATGCGCAAGAGCCATATTGGCGGTGTCTATGTCTCGCATGATCTGGCCGTGGTGGCCCAGATTGCGGATCGCATTGTGGTGCTGAAGGGCGGCGAAGTGCAGGAGGTTGGCACCACCGATGACATCTTACACAATGCCCAACACCCATATACCCGTCAGCTTCTCGCAGCATTCACACCAAAACCACGGGCCATTGCCCAGCCAAGTGACGACCCGCACAAACCATTGCTGGAAATCGAAAATTTGATTGCGGGCTATGGTGATCGCCTGCCGGATGGCCTGCCCATGGTGCAGGTGGTGAAGTCTGTCAGTCTGACTGTCGAAAAAGGCCGAAATCTCGGCATTATCGGTGAATCCGGCTCTGGCAAATCCACGCTGGCACGCTCCATTGCCGGCATTTTGCCCTCAGCCAGCGGGCATATCATTTTCAATGGCCGTGAATTGGGGCGCAGCGACCGTGAGCGCACCCGCGATCAATTGCGGGAAATCCAGATTGTCTTCCAGTCGGCAGACACGGCCCTCAATCCGGCCAAATCCATCGAGGATATTCTCGGTCGTCCTCTGACCTTCTACCACGTATTAAAAGGCAAAGCCTGTCAGGATCGGATCAATACCCTTTTGGATATGGTGCATTTGCCGCGCGCTCTGCGGCACCGCCGCCCATCGGAACTATCCGGTGGCCAGAAGCAGCGCGTCAATTTTGCCCGCGCCCTTGCCGCCGACCCCAAACTGATCCTGTGCGATGAAATCACCTCGGCATTGGATACGGTGGTGGCGGCGGCCATTATCGATCTGTTGAAAGAATTGCAGCGTGAACTGGGGCTGTCCTATATCTTCATCAGCCACGACCTGTCCGTGGTCGAAGCCATTTGCGATGAAATCGTCGTGATGTATGGCGGCAAAAAAGTCGAGCAGATCACTCCTGACCGCTTGAAAGAACCGCAGCATCCCTATTCCAAACTGCTGTTTTCATCGGTTCCAAAACTGGACCCCACCTGGCTGGACACGTTGAGTCAGGATCCGGAGCTACTGAACACCTATTGTCATCGCTAGAGCCTGCCTTGCACGCATTGCCTGCCTTGCGCGCATTGCATTGTGCAAAATCGCTTTTACCCGCCCTGACCAGTCTCTATGTGGGGGTCGTAACGCTTCAGCAACTTCAGGATTTTTTTATCCTTGGCATAGTGCCGCAACAGGCGAGCAAGCTCTGCATCACTCCCGACGCAAAGCCGTTGCAGATGTTCGTGAATCTCTGCCTGTCGTTCGGCATCATCAGAGGCTTCACCGCGAAAGTGCTCGCAATCATCCCGACGGCTGATAAAGGCGCGGACATCGTCAGGCATGGATGTGTTTTGTGCAAACAGCGGTGTGGCGAGAGAGAGCGTGATTGACATGATACTCACGCACGGAATTGCGCCCACCTTCATTCAATCTGCTCCTCCAATTGCTGCGCAACGGCCTGATAATGACGGGATGACGCAGCATTGCCTTGTTTGGTATAGTGCTTGCCAACCTCCTCTGCGGCTTTTGCCGCCGCCCTGAAGGCATCAAGCCTGACCTGTGGGTCCAGTTCGTCATGATCGCCAATGTCACCGTTTTTGAACAGGCCAACGCGGTAGCCCTCATCATCAATCACACCGATCACGGGCAGCCCCGCTTTCATCTCACCATAGAAGGCAGGTCCGGGATGATTGCCGTCGCGTCGGCGCAGCATACCAAGGCCAGAAGCCTTGTTGCCCGGACAGGCACCGATCCAGTAGGTTGGCCCTGTCGTCAGAGATGAGGGAGAGACAAATTCACAATGGCTCCCCGGATCACTGGACCATTTCAGACCATCCGAAGGGGCCTGCGCCTGAACAGGTGCTGTGAGCCAAAGGCTTGCGCCCACTATGAAAAAGGTCAATTTTTGCAAGGGCTTGCAAAGATTTAATGTACGATGGCTCATCTTCAAGACAACCTCGAAAGCTCTTTCAGCGCAAATGCTGCATTGTGATAACGTTCGACCAGCCCGCTGAATTCCGTTGCGTTCATACCCCGAATTCCCATTGCATCAATTGTGATGATGCGCTTCTTGCGATCAACCTTGGTGTATAAGGCTTGCCATTTTTTAGCGGGCAGTGAAGCAGATGCATTCAGCCAAAGTCGCAACGCCAGACGCGTGGAGGTAAAGACCTGATGCCCCTCAATATCGGTCCAGGCGAGCGGCGCATCCAGCATCGCAGCTTGCAGGCCTGTTGGCGTCAGAATCATCAGCGGACGCTTCTCCAACCGGCGGAGATAGAAAGCGTAAAGGCAGCAGAGGATAAAGCACCCCGTCGTGATTGCCCCACCCACCATGCGGACAGTGGGGTTACTGCCAAAGCCGAACTGTTGTCCGAACACCATGATCATCAGCCCCAATGCCACAAAGATAACAGCAACAATTGCCATGGCCCAGATCATCGGGCGGACATTGTCATAGAGAACCGTCTCGCCCGGCATTTCAGCGGCAAGACTTTCCAGCACCTGCTGGTGAGCAATACGCGACTCGCGCAGTTGGGACATAAAGTCATGGCTCAATTGCAGGCAAATGGCCTTCCAATCAGCAAAAAGCGTGGAGGCGAAACTCTGTCCTTCTGGCTTTGGTGGCCGTGTGGCCGTTGCCAGCAACGTATCATCCACTGACATTCCCAACGCCTGAATGCGCTGGATGGTGGGCGGATGGGTGTCTGTTGGATGCGGTTGCTGATCATCCAGCAAAGGTCGCGGATCGGACCAGCCGTTAATGCGCACAAACGACGAGGTCTGCGCCACCACATCCGACGGGCTTTCGGTGTTCTCCAAAGCAAGAGGCTGATGAGCGGCATGCTCCAAAACCTGCTGAAGAGCGACGGCAATCAGGCCCGTTCTGACCAGCGCCGAGGCTGCACCCGCAACGCCATCAGGCTGTGCGCCATTGCGGTCGGCATCAAATTCCCGAATGCGGCTCCAATGGTTGACGGCGTGGTCAAATTGCTGGAACGCATAAAAGCCCAGCATGGTTGCCGGATAGAGGATGAAACTGCCACGCTCGGCCTTCTGGATTGCGTCCAGCGCATGCCAGAGCCCGGCATAAATCGGTCCAAATTTCTGGGTGTAGCGCGTGTCCTTTCCAGAAAAATGCGCCAGTTCATGGCCGATGATCGAAGCAATTTCCGACGCATCCAAAAGATCAAGATAAGGCGCAGGCAGATACAGGGTGCGCCCGGTCATCGTAACATTTTCCGGCAAAAGGCGGATCGTGCTTTCGGTAACGAAAAAGCCTTGATCCAGACCGACGATAACCGTATCCGGTGGCATGGTGTTTTGCTGATCCGCGAGGCGACGTATGAAGCTGAACAGTCCCGGTGCATCGGCCTCTGTCACCTTGCGCGCAAAGACATTCATGGGTTCGGGTGTAAAAAGCCCGAAGACGTTCTTGAGGCCCCGCAGCGCAATAAAGGCGCTGAAGGCCGTAATACCGGCAAACAACAAAACAGCACCAAAGAGTTTTGCGCTGCTAACGGATAAATCGGGCCACAGTCCGATGCTGATGGCCTCGAAAAGACTGGCAGAAGCGGCAGAAAGACAAAGGCCCACAATCAGAGCCGCAAGAATGAAGGGCAATATCACGCGCAGGCGGCTGAAACTTCGGAGCAATTGCTCTTGCGAGCGCCGCGCTCTCCAGCCACTGATTGTGGAGGTGATCAAGCCCAGCACACCGCTCACAAAAGCGAGAACCGCACCGCAAAGCGTGACCCACGGCATGGGGTGACGGATGGTGGAAATTTCCAGATCTTCGTCAACCTGACCGAGAGCCACCTTGATCTGCTGCACGGCAACAAAGGCAACAACCGGCTTTGGCCCTTTGTCCGTTTGAAATTGCAGAACGGCGCGAGAGTCCTTTTCTGCAATTGCCTGCACTTTTTCGAGCGTCGTTCTGAGGTCTTCCGATGATGCACGCGATTGCGTCAACGTCTGCTCAGCGCGCTGCATCTGCCAAAGCCCAAGGCCAAAAAGAATGGCTGGGACAATCACCAGCCACAGTGCAAGACTGACACCTCGCGGCAACCGTAATGTTTGCATCATACCCCCACCGACAGCATGTTACCTGCGCATGTCATATGGAGCAGCAAAAGCATTTGTCAGCATGGTTGATGTTAAAAAATGATACAACCTGCTCTCTCAAGTTGCCACATCCCAGACGGGATTTTACATGCGCGACACTCAAGAGGTGCAAAAGCACAGAGAGCCATACACCCACATGACAATGTGATGACAAAAATGGAAGCGGGCTTCCAGCCGCTGTTATGGAGATGACATGCGCGGGCTCTATGGAGAGCGGCAGATATTGCCGCTTTTACCGTTCCCCGGAGCCTTCCATGAAAATCATCCAGAT
>CAJYRE010000222.1 GCA_913776675.1 Rhizobiaceae bacterium | reverse complement strand
CGGAAAACCTGCTGTTTGGCTATTATGAATATCACGGTACCGATTATCAGGCCGATATGGCTAAAATGGCCGCTGATCCGAAAAATCAGGAATGGTGGTCGTTCTGCATTCCCTGTCAGGCCCCGCTGGACAGCCGCAAAGACGGCGAATGGTGGGTCATGATGGAGCCGGTTTTTCACATGGAATAACGCCGTCTCAGGCGCGGCTGTGGCTGGCCGCCGGTTGCAGCGAGGTCAGCAGGGTGGTGCGGGCGGTTTGCAGATGGGCGCGGCAGGCCTGTTGTGCAATCAGTCGATCGCGGCTTTGCAGGGCGGCGATATAAGTGAGATGTTCCTGCACGGCCACCTGATTGCGCTCTTTTTCATCCTTCTTGTTCCACTGGTAATGATAGTGGAAGATCATGGACATCACGCCCTGAATATTGACCAGAAAGCGGTTGGGCGCCACGCTGTTGATCAGGCGGTGAAAGCGGTCATCCAGCTCCTGAAAATCATGGTAGCGCGTCTCGATTGCCGCTTGCAGAACCCGGTGCTGGGTTTCAAGGGCGCTGAGCTGCGCCCAGGCCTCGTGGCTGTCGGGCAAGGTGATAAAGCGTTCAATGGCGCGCAATTCCATGCTCTCGCGCACATCAAACAATTCGGTGGCAAAATCCACCGTCAAGCCCGGCGCCGACCACCGACCGCTGCGCATGCGTTGTAAAAATCCAAAATGGCTGAAGCGGTTCAAACAATCACGCAGGGCCGAGGCCGACACGCCAAACTGCCGCGCCAGCTCCAGACTGTTGATCGCCTGACCGGGGTTGAAATCCGGCCCGCTCATCCATGCCATGAATTTGCGCTCCACCCGCTCCGGCAGCGGCTCCAGATCGGCACCGGCCAGATAGTCCTCGGCTGTCGGTGTGCGCATCAACCGCTTGGAGCGCCCCTGCATGGCAATCAGGCCAAGCTGATCCAATTGCGCCAGCACCGCGCGCAGCGTGGTGCGGCTGACATTCAACTGCGCAGCCAGCTTTGGCTCGGAGGCCAAAGCGGCACCCGGTGCCTGATGGCGCAACAGGTCCAGAAGCTGATTATAGGTGCGTTTGTAAAGTGCGTTGGTTTTCATCGTTTTTCGCCCGGCAATGAGCCTTGCTATCATGAATTTTATCGATAAAAAACAGATTTTACGCCATACATTCCGGTGTCCGCCTGTCCCGATGCCGGGTGCGACTCAGCTCTGGCGCGCGGGCCGAGCGTGTGTGATTCTGGCGCAATCGGGTGATTTTTGCAGCGGCAAGCGCGTCTTTTCAGTGTGATGGCCGACAATCTGCCCGGCTTTCTGGTGGAAAGATGCGCGCCATTTGCGCGCAAATCTGTTGAAAATTTTTATTAAGCTTCTGTTTTTGTTGTGCTTTGCAAAAAAGAAACAAAATAGGTTTTCCACGCGCATTCACGATCAGTTAACGTAAATTCGCTTGTCAAATTGTTATGAGTGCCGATAATGGCGACAGTTTTATGTATCTTGTCAAAATATCGCCAGAATGGGTCTTGCCAGAACAGGTTTATCAATGAACGCCTGCCCGCCGCTATCGACGTTTGAGTTCGATGAGAAAATCCTGCTCCAAGGCGCAGAGATTTCCCGTCGTCTTGACCAGTTGCGGCTGGAAAAATTTCCGCCCCACGCGCGCAAGACGCTGCGGTTGTTCTCCATGGCGGAAGTGGCTCATTACCTCGGTGTCAGCCCCAACAATCTGAAGCGTCTGCATCTGGAAGGCAAGGGCCCGGCTCCTAAAACCTCTTCGGGGGGGCGGCGTTTCTACACCGTTGAGCAGATGCAGGAATTGCGGGTTTTTCTGGATCGCACCGGTAAATCCGATGCCAAGAAATATGTGCCGCAGCGCAAACCCGGCGACAGGTTGCAGGTGCTGGCCGTGGTCAATTTCAAGGGTGGCTCGGGCAAGACCACCACGGCGGCGCATCTTGCCCAGCATCTGGCGCTCACCGGCCATCGGGTTCTGGCGATTGATCTGGACCCGCAGGCCTCGCTTTCGGCCCTGCATGGATTCCAGCCCGAGCTGGACCGCAACCCCTCGCTCTATGATGCCATTCGCTATGATGACGGCGCACGTTCGCTTGCCGACATTATCCAGCCCACCAATTTTCCCACGCTCGATATTGTGCCAGCCAATCTCGAATTGCAGGAATATGAATATGATACGCCGCTGGCCATGCAGACCTCCACGGCGGGCAAGCGTTTTTTCACCCGTCTTGGCAAGGCCTTGGAGACGGTGGATGCGCGCTATGACGTGGTGATCATCGATTGCCCGCCGCAGCTTGGCTATCTGACACTGACGGCCCTGACGGCTGCCACATCGGTGCTGATCACCGTGCACCCGCAAATGCTTGATTTGATGTCGATGAGCCAGTTTTTGCTGATGCTGGGCAATATCACCAAAACCATCAAGCGGGCCGGTGCCGATGTGCATCTCGATTGGCTGCGCTATCTCATCACCCGCTATGAGCCGACCGATATTCCGCAGGCGCAGATGCTGGGCTTCATGCAATCCATGCTGGCCGAGGATATTCTCAAGAACCCGATGGTCAAATCCACGGCGATTTCCGATGCGGGCCTGACCAAACAGACACTCTATGAAGTGGAGCGGGCCAATTTTACCCGTGGCACCTATGACCGCGCCATTGAATGCATGGATGCGGTGAATTTTGAAATTCAGGCGCTCATTCATCGGGCATGGGGGCGGCTATGAGCATGTTGGCGGTTCTGGAGCGGAGGCTGAGCCATGGCGCGTAAAAATCCGTTTGCCAATCTGATGGGCCAGCCATCGTCAGACAATGCGGTGGTGCATGACTATACGGTCAAAGGCGCGTCGCGTTCGGTGATTTCCACGCTGGATGAGCTGGCCGAGCGGGCCGATCAATTGTTGCAGGGCGAAGCGGTTGTCGAGCTGGACCCGGCGCTGATTGATCAATCGTTTGTGCAGGACCGGATTGAGGATAGCCGCGAAGCGTTTGAAACCCTGCTGGCGGCCATTCGAGAACGCGGGCAGGATGCGCCCATTCTGGTGCGGCCGCATCCGCAGCAGGCCGGGCGTTACATGGTGGTGTTTGGCCATCGGCGTCTGCAGGTCATGCGGCTTTTGGGGCGCAAGGTGCGGGCGGTGATCAAAGCACTGGATGACCGCGACCATGTGATTGCCCAGGGGCAGGAAAATTCGGCGCGTGCCAATCTCTCCTTTATCGAAAAGGCGACCTTTGCCCGCAAACTGGTGGCGCTCAACTATGACAGCGACAATGCCACGGTGCTGGCTGCCTTGTCGATTGATCGGGCCACCCTGTCGAAAATGCTCTCTGTGAGCCAGATTCCGCAGGATATTCTGGCGGTGATTGGCGGGGCCAAGGCGCCGGGCCGGGACCGTTGGTATGAGATGCGCCAGCTTCTGGAGGTGCCCAAACATCTGGAGCGGGTGCGAAACGAATTGGCCATGGTGGATCTGAGCGGTCTGGATGGCGATGCACGCTTTGCCTTTGTTTATGATGTACTCAAGCGCAAGAAAGTGGCGGGCGTCTATCGGGAAGCCAAGCAAGCGCGCTGGGGGGCTGCCGACCGCTCTGTGACGGCAGACATGCGCACCGATG
Source organism: Rhizobiaceae bacterium (assembly GCA_913776675.1). Taxonomy (GTDB): domain Bacteria; phylum Pseudomonadota; class Alphaproteobacteria; order Rhizobiales; family Rhizobiaceae; genus Allorhizobium. The sequence continues at coordinate 1,240 of CAJYRE010000222.1, read as the reverse complement.
GCAAAAGCTATACGCTGGCGCTGAAATCAAGGGATGCTGCGGAGTTTGGCGCGTATATCGCCAGCCAGCTCGATGCTTTGCATGCAGCATTTCGCAAAAGTCAACGATTGTAACAGGAGACAAACCGCACAAGAAAAAGGCCCCCAAACGTCGCCGTCGTGGAAGCCCTTCTCATAACCTTAAGCAAGTAGAGAATCGCATTTCCCCGAATCATAGTCAAGCGTTTTGGCACCGTTTTGGTGAGCGCTTTTTCTTTGCCTTTTGAAAGGTGAAAGAAAATGCAGATTGGACATGTGACGACGCCGTTTGGGCGGCGATCAATGACGCTTGCCCTGGTGAAAAACCAGTTGGACACAGCCAAAGCCGAGCCTTGCAAGGCGGTGGACAAGTGGAAAGTGTTTCGCAATGTGTGCGAGGCACGGCTTGTTCTGGGGGTTGCGCAGCCGGCGCTGTCGGTTCTCAACGCGCTTTTGTCATTTTATCCGGAAACAGACTTGTCGGAAGAGGCGGGTCTGGTGGTGTTTCCCTCCAACACGCAATTGTCGGTGCGCGCCCACGGCATCAGCGGCACCACGCTGCGGCGCCATTTGGCGGCTTTGGTTGAGGCGGGGCTGATCATCCGCAAGGACAGTCCCAACGGCAAGCGCTATGCGCGCAAGGATGCATCGGGGGCGGTGGAAACTGCATTTGGCTTCAGCCTGGCTCCTCTGCTGGCGCGGGCCGAGGAATTTGCCCATCTGGCCCAGCAGCTTGAAGCCGAGAGACGGGCCTTGCGGTTGACAAAAGAGCGCTTGACGCTGTGCCGCCGTGATGTGCGCAAGCTGATCTCTGCGGCCATGGAAGATGGTGTCGCGGGAGATTGGGCTTCGGTTGAAAGCCAGTATATTGCGCTTGTGGCCCGCATTCCGCGCCAAGCAACGGTGCCGGATCTGATGCCGATCATCACGGAGCTGGAATTTTTGCGCGATGGCATCCTCAACCAATTGGAAAAATGGCTGAATTCACAAAAAACAGACGGCAATGATAACCAGATCGGGCGGCACATACAGAATTCAAATACCCATCCCATTCCTGAATTTGAACCTCGCTTCGAAACGAAGCAGGGCGACCCGGCAGAGGTCAAAACGAAAGCTGTGCGTGAGCCGATAAAGGCGTTTCCGTTAAGCATGGTGCTGCGCGCCTGCCCGAGCATTGTGGATTATGCCCAAGGCGGAACCATTGCCCATTGGCGGGATTTGAT
>CAJYRE010000221.1 GCA_913776675.1 Rhizobiaceae bacterium | reverse complement strand
CCTTTGAGCACAAGATAAAGGCGACCAGCGGGCGTGGCACTTTTGAGTTCGGAAAAGAGCCTTTTGGATTGTGTTTCCGTTTCGCTTGTTGGTGTTAGCTGAACGGTTGTCGGCTTGGCTCCCAGTTTAATCCCGGCATCACTGTGCATCGCCATGGTTGTTGTTTCGTTGCTGTGATGTGCTGAGGATTGCATCAAAGTCAACGTATTGGTTTTGGTGTTTTGAGCCACGAGCTTTACCGCTGTTTTAACGGGAAGCGGCAGGCTGTCATAGGTATAAGGCAGATCACTGGAGCTTGAGACAGAGTTGAGTGCGACAACATTGGCCGTGCCATCGGGCGCAGGGAATGTGAACTTTGTATCCGCCCAATCAATGCCATCTGTTTCAGTTGGATTAACGCCACCAAGTGCGTTCCAATTATACCAGATACGGTCAATATTGCAGTGATGCAGCCAGAAGACCGGATCGCCAGCAGCGGTTGGAACCCAGCCCATATTGTCGCCGTTGCCGGTCAAAACATGCACTTGCCCGTGCAGGCCCTGATCAAGGGTGTCACAAAAAACGGCGTAGGTATTGCCTTGCATGACAGGAAGAACAAGCGGGTTTTGCGTGTAGTATTTGTTCAGCGGCTCGCCTGCATTAACATTGGCATATTTGTTAAGTGGCGTTTTTTTATTTCGATTGTCTTGATAGAGCGGGCTGGTTTTGTCTCTGAACTCTGGTGGAATAGAATAAGCTGCGGGATTGGTGTAATCCCAGTAGGGTAACGTAAATTTATCTTCATTGGTGATCTGGCGGACAATTTCTTCCAGTTGCAAAACATACAAGCGATGCCATGGCAGGAAATAGTCGCTCTTTGTTGGTTTGCCATCTGCCTGTGCGGCATGGGGCTGGCAGGTATACCAGCTAGCGAGTGCCAGTTTTTGTTGATCCGAAACAGTTGAGCCAAATATTTTTGTGATCTCGTCTGATTTGCTTTTTGGGCTGGCATGGATAAACCATTGAAATGTCCAGGAAAGCGGATTCTGAGCGTCGAGCTTTTTCATCTCTGCCACGGCTTTGGCATAGATTTTCAGCATATTTTTGCCTTCTGGCGTGGCGACGCTGTAGCGAATATATTTTGGTGCCGCCAAGCTCTTTTTGGGAGCAATAAGCGATGCCGCAACAGCGGACATGGACGACAAGAGAAGAGTTCTACGATCAATCATTTTACACCTATAGAGAGTTTACATATCTATGGGTGAGTTTATTATAAAATACAACCTTATAATTGAAGGGCATTTGTTCAATTTTGGGTGGAATTCCGAAACTCATTAAAACTGAATCTTGGAATTCCTTTCGCAAAAATCTCAAGCTGCTCTCGTGTAATTGAGACATTTGAGCAAGGCTGTTACAGCAACGTGCCGCTCAAAATCACCAGCGCCACGGTGAAATAAATCACCAGCCCGCTGACATCCACCAGCGTTGCCACCGCAGGCGCAGAGGCACTGGCTGGATCCAGTCGCAGGCGCTGCAAGATAAAAGGCAGCATGGAGCCCGCCATGGAGCCAAAGGTGACAATGCCGATCAAGGCTGCAAACACGGTAAAACCGACAAGCACCCAGTGGTCGCCATAGTTATAGAGGCCCATTTGCTGCCACAGAGCAATGCGCGTAAAGCCGACCAGACCCAGAATCGCCCCCAGCGTTATGCCGGTTGGCAATTCGCGGATAGCGACGCGCCACCAATCTGAGAGCTTCAGTTCGCCAACCGCCAGAGCGCGGATGATCAGCGAGGTTGCCTGCGAGCCGGAATTGCCGCCCGAACTCATGATCAGCGGGATGAACAGGGTCAGCACCACGGCTTTTTCCAGCTCGCCCTCGAAATATTGCATGGCGCTGGCTGTGAGCATTTCTCCCAGAAACAAGGCTGCCAGCCAACCCGCACGTTTGCGGATCATGCCGCCGAAGCTGATTTGCATGTACGGCTTGCCGAGAGCTTCCATACCACCAAACTTCTGGGCATCTTCCGTGGTGTCGGCAATCATGGTGTCGATCACGTCATCCACTGTGACAATGCCTTGCATCATGCCATTTTCATCGACAATCGGCAGAGCCAGAAGATTGTTACGGCGAATCATCCGCGCCACTTCTTCTTGCGGGGTCAGACCACGGGCCGTAACAATGCCATCACGCTGGGCAACGGACAGGATAGATGCCCCTTCCGGCATTGTGATCAGGCGGCGCAGTGAGACAACGCCAATCAGGCGCTGGCTGGCCTTGTCCAGCACATAAATGGCATAGACTGTTTCACTGGCGTTTTCGACCATGCGCACATGCGCCAGTGTTTCGCCGACCGTGACATTATCCGTGACACTAACGAATTCGGTGGTCATGATCGAGCCAGCCGTGCGCTGCGGATAGGCCATCAGGTGTTCCACGGCATGGGCGGTTGCCGGATCAAGCCGGGTAAAAATGCCTGCCCGACAGCGCTCGTCCATCGCCTGAAAAATATCAGCAACCCGGTCATGGGCTGTGGCCTTCAGCAGGCGAACAGCGTGTTCAACCGGCATGGCGGCCAAAATATCGGCGGCATCATGCAGCTCGGGCCGGGCAATGATGCGCAGCGCCTTGGGCTGTGGGAAACTGCCAAGAAGACGTGCTGCCTCTTCCACATCAAGCCGGTTTAATTGCTCAATACGTTCGGTGACGCTGACAGCGTTCAGGCTTTCATTCAAAAGATGACGGGCAGCATGGCCCGCCTTCAGGGGAAGGCTTTGGATATTCATTCTGCTTGCCTTTCTGTCGATCCGCCGTAGCGCAACCAACCAGGCAAGCTGACGGATACGTCAGAGCAAGGTGGCCGCGTACGGCAAACACAATCGACTGCTACTGTCGCTTGGCATCTTAACGATGACTCCGTTGATATCCGGGTGAGCCGACATGGCGACCCGTGAGGATTTGCTGCGCCTGTTTTCTTGCAAAGTCAACAGGCGAAGAAATGTGCGTGTCAAAATCAAGGCAATTGCCAAACACAATCATGTTATCTGGCCCGTTACCTGGCAAGAAGATGAAGGCGTCACTGATTATCTGGTTGAGGCCGTGTACTTCTTTTCCAGCGCAATCGAGACAAGGAAGATGATCAGGCCCAGCAAGGACAGAACAGAGCCGACATAGCCGGTTGCGCCATAGCCGTAGCCCCAGGTGATCACCAGCCCGCCCAGCCAGGCCCCCAGCGCGTTGGCAATGTTAAAGGCTGAATGATTGGAGGCCGCCGCCAGCGTCTGGGCATCGGCAGCCACATCCATCAGGCGGGTTTGCACGGCAGGGCAGGCGGCAAAGCCGCAGCCTGTGAGAAACACGCAGATGCACAGCATGATCGGATTGGCCGCCGTGAGCGAAAAGATTGCCATCAACACCACGTTAAAGGCCAGCATGCCGCCAATCGTGCCGTTCAGCGAGCGATCCGCCAGACGCGATCCCACCACATTGCCAACATTCATACCCAC
>CAJYRE010000220.1 GCA_913776675.1 Rhizobiaceae bacterium | reverse complement strand
CACGCCAAGCGGATGCGCTGATGCTTCTGTTGCACGAAATAGTTCAACTTCGTGCAACAGCCATTGAGAAAAGGCGATGAGGGGCTTGGATGGTGGTTTGTTATCCGGGGCGACAAGATAATAATTGCTCTGGCTTTTAACGCTATGCTGTGACGCCAGCACCAACTGCCCGCTTTCCAGCTCCGGCTTGATCAAGAACAATGGCATGAGAGCAAGACCAAGACCGGCGATGCAGGCCTGTGCAACAGTCATGAATTGCTCGAAACCCATATTCACAGAAGGATTTGCCTTGATTCCAAGGCTGGCGAACCAATGCTCCCAAGCAAGGGGGCGTGATTTCATCTGAATGAGCGGCAGCGTTGCCAGAACCTCTGGCCCGTTGATGGTGTGGCTCTTCAGAAAAGCGGGGCTGCAAACGGGTGCCACCGTTTCATCCATCAAAAAAGTGCTGGTTGCCCCCGGCCAATTGGGTTTGCCAATGTGAATGGCAGCATCTTGTTGCTCCGCATCGAAATCAAATTGCCCGATTCGCGTGGCAAAATTCAGATTGATATGCGGATGGTTGCTGACAAAACTTGAAATGCGTGGCAACAGCCAGCGTGTGCCGAAGGTTGGCAGAATGGCGATGCTCAGCCGATTGTCTTCCGACCCTGTCATGGCTTCAAGCGATGCATTGCGAATAAGCGCCAAGGCCCCCTGAATGGCTTTATGAAATTTTTCCCCACGGGCTGTCAGCGCAACGCCGCGACCGTTGCGCAGAAAAAGTGGCGTTCCAAGCTGTTGTTCCAACGTCAGAATCTGGCGGCTGATAGCTCCTTGGGTCAGGTTCAGCTCTGTTGCGGCGGCAGAAAAATTGCCGAGCCGCGCCACGGTATCCATAGTCACCAGCGCAGTGGTCGAAGGCATCAGGCGTCGTTGAAGATGTTCCATGCGGTATGAATATATCTCATATCCGGTTTCGTAAACATCGTTTTGCATTGGCGCGATAATCTGCAAAACTGCAGGCAAGAAACAGGTTTATCGAGGTTTGCCATGAGCTTTGTGTGGGAAGATCCCTTTTTGCTGGATGATCAATTGTCTGAAGAGGAGCGCATGATCCGTGACGCTGCCAATGCCTTTGCCAAGGCCGAGCTGGCACCACGGGTTGAGGAGATGTATCTCCATGAAAAGACCGACCGTGAGCTGTTTCCGTTGATGGGCAAAGCTGGTCTTCTGGGTGTAACCCTGCCTGAAAAATATGGTGCCGCTGGTGCCAATTATGTGGCTTATGGTTTGGTGGCACGCGAAGTGGAGCGGGTGGATTCCGGCTTTCGCTCGATGATGAGCGTGCAGTCCTCGCTGGTGATTTATCCGATTTTTGCCTATGGCTCCGAAGAGCAGAAAGACAAATATCTGCCGGGTCTGGTGTCCGGTGAGCTGATTGGCTGCTTTGGCCTGACCGAGCCGGATGCTGGCTCTGATCCGGGTGGTATGAAAACCCGCGCCGAGAAGATCGAAGGCGGCTATCGCCTGCGCGGCTCCAAAATGTGGATCTCGAATGCGCCGATTGCCGATGTGTTCGTGGTCTGGGCCAAATCCGAAGCGCATGATGGTGCTATTCGCGGCTTTGTGCTGGAAAAGGGCATGAAGGGCCTGTCTGCCCCCAAGATCGGCGGAAAGTTGTCGCTTCGCGCTTCGATCACGGGTGAAATCGTTCTGGACGGTGTTGAAGTGGGTGAAGATGCGCTCCTGCCCGGCGTTTCTGGCCTGAAAGGTCCATTTGGCTGCCTCAATCGTGCCCGCTATGGCATTTCCTGGGGTGTGATGGGTGCCGCTGAAGATTGCTGGGTACGTGCGCGGCAATATGGTCTGGACCGTCATCAGTTTGGAAAGCCTTTGGCAGGTATGCAGCTTTATCAGAAGAAGCTGGCCGACATGCAAACCGAAATCGCCCTGGGCCTTCAGGCATCCTTGCGGGTTGGCCGCTTGATGGATGAGCACAAGATGGCTCCAGAGATGATTTCCATCATCAAACGCAACAATTGCGGCAAGGCGCTGGATATTGCCCGCATGGCCCGTGATATGCACGGCGGCAACGGCATTCAGATTGAATATCACGTAATGCGCCATTCCCAGAACCTTGAGACGGTGAATACCTATGAAGGAACCCACGACGTGCACGCCCTGATTTTGGGCCGCGCACAGACTGGCATTCAGGCGTTTTTCTGAAATCCCGATAAGGAACATTCCCATGTCCGAGGCCCCGCTTGCCGGATTGAAAGTCATTGAGCTTGCCCGCATTCTGGCGGGGCCGTGGATCGGCCAGACTTTGGCCGATCTGGGTGCCGACGTGATCAAGGTCGAAAGCCCGGAGGGCGACGACACCCGCAAATGGGGCCCTCCTTTTATTGATGACGGTGCGGAGAAATCCGCCGCCTATTTCCACGCCTGCAATCGCGGCAAGCGCTCGATTGCTGCGGATTTTGCCAAGCCCGAAGATCAGCAGATTGTGCGGCAGTTGATTGCCTCCGCCGATGTGGTGATTGAAAACTTCAAAGTGGGCGGCCTGCAAAAATATGGGCTGGATTATCAAAGCCTGAAGGCGGACAACCCCGGGCTGATCTATTGCTCGGTCACGGGCTTTGGTCAGGACGGGCCTTATGCCCATCGCGCAGGCTATGATTTCATGATTCAGGGCATGGGCGGCATTATGGACCTGACCGGTGAGCCGGATGGACCGCCGGAAAAAATCGGTGTGGCCTTTGCCGATATTTTCACTGGGCTGTATGGGGTGATTGCCATTCAAGCGGCCCTTGCCTTGCGGGCGCGTACCGGACAGGGGCAATTTATTGATATGGCTTTGCTGGATTGCATGTCCGCAGTGCTGGCCAATCAGGCCATGAATTATGCTGCATCCGGTATTGCGCCTAAACGCATGGGCAATGCCCATCCCAATATTGCGCCTTATCAGACATTTCCGGTGGCCGATGGTCATATCATCATCGCCTGCGGCAATGATGGGCAATTTGCACGACTTTGCACGGTGCTGGGGCTGGATGGTGTTGCAAGCAGGCCGGAGTTTGCCACCAATTCCGCCCGTGTCGCCAATCGGGCTGCGCTGACGGAGATGATGGAAGCCAGAACCACGACATTCCAACGCAATGACCTGTTGGCCGCACTGGAGGCGGCAACGGTTCCGGCAGGGCCAATCAACAGCGTGGCGGACCTGTTTGCTGATCCACAATTTGCCTTTCGGCAGATGAAAATCACACCGGATGGCGTGCCCGGCATTCGGACGCCCATTGTGTTTTCTGATGCCAGCTTGAACACGGCGCGCAGATCACCCCGGCTGAATGAGCATCGGCAGGACATTCTGGATGAAATAGCCAAAGCGGGCCACAGCCAATAGTTGGTGTGCTTTTGCTGCCTATGGGATAGAAAAATGCCGTCTTGCGCAGGATTTTGGGCTTTCTATCTTTGCGGCAACGAAAACGGATAGAATAGGATCATTCTATGAAATTGTTTGCTCTGGCACTTGCGGCCTCTTTCAGTCTTGCAACCAGCGTTTTTGCCCAAGAAGCGGTGGTTGGGGCAGAAAACCCTGATGCGCTGTTTACCAGCAAAGACCCTGAGCTGAACCGCAACAAGCAGGTGACTTACAAAATCATCAAAGAGTTGCTGGAAGCCAATCAATGGGATCGCGCCGATCAATATCTGACGGAGCGCTATATTCAGCACAATCCCAATGCGGCGTCAGGTCGTCAGGGTGTGGTGGATTACTTCACCAAGGTGCTGAAGGTGCAGCCGTCGCCTGTCGAGGAAAAGCTGAAAACCAAGATTGTCTCCGTGGTGGCCGAGGGCGATATTGTGACCGTTGCCCAACCACGTGAGGAAAAAGATCCCAACGACCCCACAAAGACCTATACCACCACCTGGTTTGATA
>CAJYRE010000219.1 GCA_913776675.1 Rhizobiaceae bacterium | reverse complement strand
GTCCCGGCATCGATATGCGGCGGAACCAGGGTGCGCAATCCGTTGGACAAAATCGCTGGCTTGTAGGACGAAGACGCTGTCTGGCCCTTCACAACCGGCTCGGTTTCGGTGATTTCCAAAACCACATGGCGTGGCAGTTCAACTGCCAGCGCATTGCCTTCAAAGATCGACAGAACGCAGGTCATGCCTTCCTGAAGGTAAGCCTTTTGCTCACCCATGGTGTCAGCATCCACAACGAGCTGATCATAGGTTTCAGGGTTCATGAAGTGGAAGCCTTCACCATCTTCATAGAGGAACTGGTGGTTGACATCTTCCACAAAAGCGCGCTCGACCTGCTCGGTCGTGCGCCAGCGCTCGGACACCTTCACGCCATCCACAATGCGGCGCATGTCGATCTGCGTGACCGGAGTGCCCTTGCCGGGATGGAAGTTTTGCGCGGTCAGCACCACGTAGAGTTTGCCTTCAACTTCCAGAACATTGCCCTTGCGGACCGAAGAGGCGATTACCTTGACCATCGGAATTCCTTGTATCTCTCTAGCACACGTCGTAAAGGACGGCCCGCCGCCCTCGAAGAACGTGCTACGAATTTTCATGGGCGCACCTAACCTAATTTTGTCGAAATAGCCAGCCCGTGTTGCACGTCAATTTGCACGGAGCCCTTGGAAAGAAAGACCGGAGCACCGGAATGACGAAGCCACGGACCCAGGCCTCACCTTGGTGGACCCCCGAAGTCCATGCGGACCGGCGTCCCTTTCTACTGGGTCGCAACGCCATTCAGGCGGCAGTGCGCGGTCATTTTGCAAGCCTCGATTTTATCGAAGTCGATACGGCCACCTTGCAGATTTCACCGGGCAATGAGGCCCATCTGCATGCCTTTGCCACCCAGGCCATTGGCCATGATGGCAAGGCTCAGCCGCTCTATCTGCACACGTCACCGGAATTTGCCTGTAAAAAGCTTCTCGCGGCAGGCGAGCCGCGCATTGCCTGCTTTGCCCATGTTTATCGCAACCGCGAACGCGGGCCCTTGCACCATCCCGAATTTACCATGCTGGAATGGTACCGGGCCAAGGAAAGCTATGAGCAATTGATGGCCGATTGCGCCGATCTGCTGGCCTTGGCGGCAAGCACAACAGGCACTCGGCAATTTGCCTATCGCGGTGGCGTGTGTGATCCCTTTGCCACTCCGGAACGGCTCAGTGTTGCCGACGCCTTTCAGCGCTATGCGGGCATTGATCTTCTTGCCTCTGTCAGCACCGGCGGCGAAACGGATCGCAACCATCTGGCGGACGAGCTGCGGCGCACTGGCATGCGTGTTGCCGAGGATGACACCTGGGCCGATCTGTTCAGCCGGGTGATTGTCGAAAAGGTCGAACCGCATCTGGGCTTTGACCGCCCCACCCTTCTGGATCGCTATCCCGTGGCAGAGGCCGCCTTGGCCCGCCCCTGCCCCGATGATCCGCGCGTGGCAGAACGCTTTGAGCTTTACGCCTGCGGTGTGGAGCTGGCCAATGCCTTTGGAGAATTGACCGATGCCCGCGAACAGCGCCGCCGGTTTGAGCTGGAAATGCTTGAGAAAGCCCGCATTTATGGCGAAACCTATCCGCTGGACGAGGATTTTCTGGAAGCCCTTTCCATCATGCCGCAAGCCTCCGGTGCTGCCCTTGGCTTTGATCGGCTGGTGATGCTGGCCACTGGCGCGCAACGCATTGAGCAAGTGCTGTGGGCACCCGTTGCGGAGCCACAAGAATGAGCACCAAAACCCTGAAAACGGTTGAGGAACTGCTGGAGGCCGGCTGGGTAAAAGCAGACGATGCCCCACAGCTCAAAGCGGTTGCAGCGCGTTATGCCATTGGCATCACCCCATCCATGCAGGCGCTGATCACGGCCGATGATCCGAATGATCCAATTGCCGCCCAGTTTGTGCCAACCGCCGCAGAACTGGTGCAGACCCCACAGGAAAATGCCGATCCAATCGGCGATCATGCCCATAGTCCCGTTGAAGGCATTGTGCATCGCTATCCCGACCGGGTGTTGTTGAAAGCGGTCCATGCCTGCCCGGTCTATTGCCGCTTCTGTTTTCGCCGTGAAATGGTGGGGCCGGATGGCGATGGAATGCTGGCAGGGGCGGCCTTGGAACGAGCCATCGATTATATCCGCACCCACACGGAAATCTGGGAAGTCATCTTGACAGGTGGCGATCCGCTGGTGTTGTCAGCCCGGCGCCTGCGCGCCATTCTGGAGCAATTGGCCACCATTGATCACGTCAAGATCATCCGCTTTCACACCCGTGTGCCGGTGGTGGATGCGCCCAGCATCAATGATGAACTGATTGATGCCCTGAAAGCCAGCGGCAAGACCACCTATATCGCCATCCACGCCAACCACCCGCGTGAGCTGACGGAGACGGTAAAAGTGGCAATTGACCGTCTGCTGCATGCCGGAATAGCGCTTGTCAGCCAGACTGTGCTGCTGAAGGGCATCAATGATGATCCAGCCATTCTGGCCGAGCTGATGCGCCGGTTTGTGGAATTGCGCATCCGTCCTTATTATCTGCACCATCCCGATCTTGCGCCCGGAACCGGCCATTTCCGTCTCAGCATTCAACGGGGGCAGGAGATTGTCGCCGCCCTGCGCGGGCATGTGTCAGGTCTGTGCCAGCCTGTCTATGTGCTGGATATTCCCGGTGGCCATGGCAAGATACCCATTGCCGCCAGCACAATCATCGATGAGAGTGATGGCTATCACGTCACTGATTTTCGCGGCGTGAGTCATTTTTACCAGAACAGTTGAAACAATACTCCCTGTTTTAGTCGCTTTTCTTCATACCCCTTTAACAAATGCAGACCTAATATTTAAAAATCAGCAATCAGGCATTGAAACGGTCGTTCTTCAGGTTGCGTTTTTATTTTATCACGCCATCCAATCTCTGTTGGCCAATAATAATTGGCCAGTGTCAATTGGGTGAGAATGTGCTAAAAGAAAGAACCACAAAGCTTTGAAGAAACGGATGACACGGCCCGCAGATACGCCATGACAGCGTAGCTATGACGGGTGTGCGATCACCTGTGCTATCTGCACCGGGATTATGCCCGATAAACCGAGGGATATAGGATGAACGACACAATTCGGACGATTCTGGGCAAGGTGGGCGGCTTGGGTGCAGCCAGTACGGACATTGCGGCTGACGCCGATCTTTACAGTCTGGGCCTGACTTCCTTTGCATCGGTACAGCTCATGCTGGCCATCGAAGAAGCGTTCGACATTGAATTTCCCGACCATCTGCTGAACCGCAAATCCTTTGCCAGCATTGAAGCCATTGAACGCACGGTTGAAGCCATTCTCAAAGATCAGAAAGTGGCGTGATGAACGCCCCTCTCGTCTCTTTCCAGACCAGCTTGCATGAACGCGCCAGCCGCGTTGCCAGGATTGCCGCCCAATTTGCCGATGATGTCGATAAACAGGGCCGCTTCCCGCAGGAAGCTGTGGATGCGATGAAAGCCGAGCGGCTGTTGGGCATTCAAATCCCGACAGAACTTGGCGGTGAAGCCGCCACCTTTGCCCAGATCACCGAAATCTGCACTACGCTGGGGCAGGCCTGTGCTTCCTCGGCGATGATTTTTGCCATGCATCACATCAAATGCTCCAGCCTTGTGGAACATGCAGAGGGCAATGCATGGCAGATGGCTTTTATGCGGCGCGTGGTGGATGAGCAATTGCTGCTGGCCTCTGCCACGACTGAGGGCGGCATTGGCGGCAATTTGCGCAATTCCATTTGCGCCATCGAGGTGGAAGGCGACACCTGCCGGCTGGAAAAAGACGCAACGGTGATTTCCTACGCGCAATATGCCGATGCCATCCTGATCACCTCGCGCGCCCACAAGGATGCCGCCCCGGCTGATCAGGTGATGAGCGTATTTGTCAAAGGGCAATACAGCCTTGAAAAGACGCAGGACTGGGACACGCTGGGCATGCGCGGCACCCGCTCTGACGGCTTTATCTTTAAGGGCGAGGCCCCGGCCTGCCAGATCCTGCCAAAACCCTTTGCCGAAATTGCCGCCCATTCCATGCTGGCCGCCTCACATATTCTGTGGAGCGGTGTGTGGTATGGCATTGCCGTGGATGCCGTGGCACGAGCGCAAAGCTTTGTGCGGGCGGCGGCACGCAAAAGTGCGGGCCAAATGCCGCCCGGTGCGCTGCGTTTGGCGGAAGTCGCCAATCAACTGCAATTGGTACGCTCCAATGTGGTGGCAGCGCTCAAAGCCTATGAAGAGGCCAAACGGGATGGCGAAAAGCTGTCTTCCTTCGGTTTTTCGGTGACGATGAACAATGTCAAGCTGGCCTCGTCCGAGACCATCATCGACATCATCAATCAGGCCATGCTGATCTGCGGTATCATGGGTTATAAAAACGGCACGCCCTACAGTCTGGGCCGCCACCTGCGCGATGCGCATTCGGCACGGTTGATGATTTCCAACGATCGTATTCTTGGCAACACCTCCACCATGCTTCTCGTCCATAAACTCGACACACGCTTGCTGGGATAATCTGATGACCAATCAAACCACTTTTCTCGACCGGCTGTTTGATGCAGGCCTGTTGATCGACACCGGCGTGGATGGGCTTTATGGCCGAAGCGGCCAGTTTGAAGATGTGATTTCTGCCTTTGAGCGATTGATTGATCGCTTTGGTGGTGCAGATGGCGCGGAAGCCATTCGCTTTCCGCCCGGTATGAACCGCGCCTATTTTGAAACCAGCGGCTATATGAAAAGCTTTCCGCAACTGGCGGGCACCGTTCACAGCTTTTGCGGCAATGAACTGGACCATATGAGCCTGCTCAAATGCATGGATGCCGATGAGGACTGGTCGAAAGAGCAAAAGATCACCGACATCGTGCTGACGCCTGCGGCCTGCTATCCGCTTTACCCAACCATTGCCAAGCGCGGTGCCATTGCAGCCAAAGGCGCGCTGTTTGATCTGCAATCCTATTGCTTCCGCCATGAACCTTCGAAAGACCCCGCCCGCCAGCAGCTGTTTCGTATGCGCGAATATGTCTGCATGGGCACGCAGGATCATGTCACCGAGTTTCGCCAGACATGGATGGATCGCGGCCTGAAAATGATGGAAGCGGTTGGTCTTGCCGTTGAAATCGACGTTGCCAACGACCCGTTCTTTGGCCGGGCAGGCAAAATGCTGGCCAACAACCAGCGCGACCAGAACCTGAAATTCGAGCTTTTGATTCCCATCACCTCCACCAGCAACCCCACCGCTTGCATGAGCTTTAATTATCATCAGGATGCGTTTGGGGCGAAATGGGGCCTGAACCTTGAAGATGGCTCTGTTGCGCACACCGCCTGCGTTGGTTTTGGGTTGGAGCGGATTGCGCTGGCGCTATTCCATCACCACGGTCTGGATGTGAACACATGGCCGGAACCGGTGCGCAAGGCACTCTGGGGTTGAGGATGACGCGGGTTCTGCCGATTGATCCGGCCCATTACAAAGCCCATCCGCTGCACGCGAGCGAGCGGATGTGGCCGGAAACCAATTGCTATGTTGATCTGTGGATCGAGGTGCTGGCATCGCTTGGAGCGGCCCCCGAAGCCATGCTGGGCTTTACCCTGACGCAGGATTTCGAGGGCGACCAATTCACCTTTTTCAAAGTGCCTCTGGAAGATCTCGAAACGCTTTACGGCATCCGCGTCACCGAACTGGCTATTTTTGATCGGGTTGAGGACCATGTGGCCACGCAAATCCGCCGAGGTCGCCTGTGTCTGGTGGAAATGGACAGTTTTTACCTGCCCGATACGCAAGGGGTGGGCTACCGTGGTGAGCATGGCAAAACCACCGTGGGCATCAACCGGTTGGATCTGGAAAACCGGGTGATGGAGTATTTCCACAATGGCGGTTTTTTCAGCGTTTCTGGCGATGATGTCGATGGGCTTTTCCAGCGCAATGCGGCAGTGGGTGCCCTGCCCTTTTTGCCCTACACGGAATTTGCCAAATTCCCGGATGGTCTTCCCGATGAACACCATCAGCGGCAGGTGGCCGAACGGCTACTAAGGACGCATTTCACCCGCCGTCCGCTGGATAATCCTATCAAAGCTTTTGCAGAGGTCTTTCCGCAGCATGTGGAAACCTTGGCGGAACGCGACTTCGGCTTCTTCCACAAATACGCCTTCAACACATTGCGGCAGTTCGGAGCGAATTTTGAGCTTTTGGCCAGCCATCTTGATTGGTTACGCAGCGATGGTCGCTTTGAGCAGGTGATTACGGACGCGCTGAAAATCTCGGAAGTGGCCAAGTCCGCCCAATTCCAGCTGGCCCGCGCCGTGACCCGCAAAAAATTTGAGCCGTTGAAGACAGCACTTGATGCGGCGATTGAAGCATGGGATCGGTTGATGCTGAGTTTGCAGCCTCACATCGGGTAGAACAGCGGACAGAATAGAGAGTTTATCTGATTGAATATCAGAGTATTCAACGCACATGTTTTTATATGCCGTTTACCCCCCTCTGCCTTGCCAGGCCTCTCCCCCTCAAGGGGGGAGATCGGCTCGTGGTTTGCCCCTCGTTTTAAGCGGTCAGGTTTTTAGCTATCTGGTGTCATCAGCAAGAATGGACGCTTGGCCCCATCCAATCTCCCCCCTTGAGGGGGAGATGTCCGGCAGGACAGAGGGGGGTAGGCCAAGGATAAAAGCGGCAATGGCTCTGTCCCAATCCGAACTGCTAAACTCTAAAATTGAAGGATAAGACCCCGCCGTGATCACCTATCTCGATGCCGATATTCGTCCGTTGGAACAAGGCTGGACACTGCTGCTCTGCGAACCCGGCACGTTTGACGGGCCAGACAGCATCAATCGGGCGCTGGCGCGGCTCAACGCCCCGGTTCCCGGCACCGTTGCACAAGCGCTTTTTGAAGCAGGCCTGTTTGATCCGGCCCATCCCACCCCATTGCATGGCAAGGAAGCGTGGTATTTCCGCTCCCTTCAGGGTGAAGCCCCCGGTCCGGCTGTTTTGCGGTTTGATGGCTTGGCGACGCTGGCAGATGTCTATCTGAACGGTGCCTTGGTTCTCACGTCCGAGA
>CAJYRE010000218.1 GCA_913776675.1 Rhizobiaceae bacterium | reverse complement strand
GCGATAGCACCGATCCGTTTGCCATGGAAACCGTGCGTGCCACCATGGGCTCGATTTTCGCCCTGCCGCTGGTGAAAACTACCGTGCCGGAATTTCTCGCATGGAAGGCGCAGGCGGGTATCAATCTGGTGGCCACGCATCTGGCCGGTGCCAAGGATTACCGCAGTATTGATTACAAGCGCCGCCCCGTGGTGGTGCTGATGGGCAATGAGCAATCGGGTCTGCCAGAAGAGCTGGCCAGCAAGGCCGACCATCTGGCCCGTATTCCGCAGGCTGGTCTGGCGGATTCGCTCAATCTGGCCATTGCCACCGGCGTGATGCTGTTCGAGGCCCGTCGCCATCTTTTGACGCTGGATGATGTGTCATGAGTGATCGCGCTTCTGTTTTATCCCGTCCGCTTCTGGCTTTTGCGTTCATTCTTCTGCTGCTGGGGCTGGATCAGGCCATCAAATATGCGGTGGAAGTGCTGCTGCCGATGCATGAGCAGATTGATGCGGTGCCAATGCTGGGGCTTTATCTTTATCGGACCCATAATCTGGGTGTTGCGTTTTCCATGCTGTCTCATCTGGATAGCTGGGTGATTATTGTTTTGCGTCTGGCCATTGTTGTGTTTGTGGCCTGGCTGTGGCGCGGCACCCGTGCGGATCATTCTTTTGCGCAGGCGGGATATTGTCTCATTATAGCCGGGGCATTTGGCAATATTATCGACCGTTTCACCTATGGCTATGTAGTGGACTATATTTTGTTTCATACTGAAACATGGTCGTTTGCGGTGTTTAATCTCGCAGATAGCCTGATTAGCATTGGTGCTGGCTTGATCCTGCTGCAAGAGGTAGTGGTGGGACTGCGCAGCAAGCGCTAAAGTGCGGTTGTATTTTTCATCATGCAATGCGATGATGCGCTTGAGACTGCTGTAAGAAACCGTTGATGAACTTGATGTTATAGTTCTTTCGGATCAACAGAAGTGGGCGACAATGCACTCGAAGATGCAGGAAAATGTCTCATCCATTGCCAGCGCCGAAGCGGTCAGAACACGTCTTCTGGCCACGGTCAGCCATGAAATGCGCACACCGCTCAATGGCATTCTCGGAATGGGACACTTGCTGGCCCGAACAGACCTGACCCCCGAGCAGCGCAATTATTTGTCCGGTATTGTGCAGGCGGGCGAGGCTTTGCAGCAGCTTGTGGCCGATCTTCTGGATTACAGCACACTGGAAACGGGGCATTTCGAACTGCACAGCCAGAAGATTTCACCGCGCCGCCTGATTGAAAGCGTGGTGGAAATGCTGTCTCCGAGGGCGCATGCCAAGGGGATTGAAATTGCTGCGGCCACCGATGCGGATGTCCCGGAAGAAATTGATGTGGATGTCGCCCGGCTCCGGCAGGTGCTGTTCAATGTCATTGGCAACGCGGTCAAGTTTACGGTCGAGGGTGGCGTTCTTGTCTCATCATCCTGTGTGGGGCATGAATTGGTCGTGGTGGTGCGTGACACCGGGCCCGGCATGACCGAAGAAGAGCGCACCCGCCTGTTTGTCGAGTTTTCGCAAGGGGGAGATCAGGTCCAGCGCAGTGGGGGAACCGGGCTTGGCCTGTTCATTTCCCAGCGGCTGATGATGGCCTTGCATGGTTCCTTGTCGATTACGGAAACGGTTCAGGGGCAGGGAACGTCTTTTGAAATCCGTTTGCCCAACACGTCTCTTGTGCAAGATGTCGCAGTTCAGCCGCGTCACACGCTTCTGGCTGGCGCGAATGTGCTGTTGTTGGCACCTGCTGGCCCCTGCGCACAAGGGGCGGCGCATACCATTGTCGCCCTTGGAGGACAGTGTCACGGGGCGGAGACCGCCGCTGCGGCTGTTGGCATTCTGAAGGCCATCGAGGTGAGTGGGGACTGTTTGACCGATGTGATTGTCGATCATCGGTGTATTTGTGATTATGATACCACGTTATCGCCGCTGTTGGCGGATGGTCGCAAAGTGCGGCGGATTTATCTGGTCAATCCGGAAGAGCGGCCCTTGCGGCCTTTGACCGGCTTTGATGCATGGCTGATCCGGCCCTTGCGCGAACAAACCTTGAGCGATGTGCTGCGTGGGTTGATGAGTGGCGTGGACTCGGCGCACGTCAATCCGTCCGTCGTGCAGGAAATCAGAGCCCAGGAACGGGCAACGCCATCTGCACCCAATGCCTTGAATGTGCTGGTGGGTGAGGATGACTTCGTCAATGCCACCTTGTTGCGGGCTGTCTTGCACAAGGCCGGGCATGGGGTTGGGCAGGTCAGTGATTTCGATGCGCTGCGGCGGGAGGTGGCTGCCGATACGGGAGCCCATATTGATCTGATTATCACCGATCTTGGCATGCCGGGCGGCGAGGGAACTTCCGTGATTCGCTATATCCGCATGATTGAGCAATTGAAACAGCGGCCACGATGCCCTGTGCTTGTGCTGACAGGGGATTTGCGCGCCAGTGCCAAGGCGGATGCCCTTTCCAGTGGTGCTGATCTGGTGCTGCAAAAGCCGGTCAATCCGGAACGTTTGTTGAATGAAATCCGCTCGTTGATGACAAGCTATCGCAGCAATATGCGCGTTTGAAGCTCGGTTGGCTGATATTGGGCGTTGTTGCAATCCTGTTGCATTTCCCGCGCCGTGAGAAATCCACTGGCATGAGTGTTGATGAACGTGCTATGATCATCCATGTAAGGTGAGGATATTGTAATTCTGTCACAAGTGGTGCATACCCCTTAAAATCAAAGGGATAAGTTGATTTTATACACTCAGATTTGTGGATTTGTGATTGTTAAAATCGAAGGTAACGAATTGTGACGGATTATGTCAACATGTTGTCGTATATCCGTGTTTTACACATCTCGTTTAACAGAGCCGGATGGAACCGCAATGACAGTCGAACTTCTTGATCGTCTCGAGAATACCAAGGCCAATGTTCCTGCCGGTGACGCTGACGGGCTTGATAAGGATGTTTTTGGCCGGATCGGAACCCTTGAGGTGAGGTTGGCGCGCAATGCAAGCGAGGTGAAAGCCTGCCAAGCCATTCGCTACCGTGTTTTTGTCGAGGAGATGAATGCGCGCCTGTCCAGCGAAGCTATGCGGCTGAAGCTCGATTTCGATAAGTTTGATGATATTTGCGACCACCTTCTGGTGCTGGATCACGCCATTGAGGGCGACCCGGAAGATCAGATTGTTGGCACTTATCGCCTGTTGCGCCACGAAGTGGCCATGGCGAATTTCGGTTTTTACTCTGCCTCCGAATTCCAGATTGAAGCGCTTCTGGCGCGTCACCCCACAAAACGCTTTATGGAATTGGGCCGCTCCTGTGTTTTACAGGATTATCGCACCAAGCGCACCGTTGAGCTTTTGTGGCAGGGGAATTGGTCTTATTCCATGCGCTACAACATGGATGCGATGATTGGATGCGCCTCTTTTCCCGGTGTTCAGCCGGAAAAGCATGCCCTTGCTTTGTCGTTTTTGGCGCAGAATGCGACCGTTCATGGCGAATGGGCAGTGGATGCCCGGCCTGAATTGTTCTGTGCCATGGATTTGATTCCGTCGGAGCTGGTGGATGCCCGCCGTGCGGTTGCGGCCATGCCGCCTCTGGTCAAGGGATATTTGCGCTTGGGGGCCATGGTCGGCAATGGTGCCGTGATTGATCATGACTTCAACACCACCGATGTGTTGATTGTCTTGCCGATCAGCAGCATTTCAGACCGCTACGTGAATTATTATGGTGGATCAGCAGGCCGTTTCGCAAGCTGATTGCGCTTCATGCATTTCAGGGTTCGATGCTAAGCTTGTTGTGGGCAGTTGCTTGCGGCTGTTGTCAGTGGGAGCCGAAAGTCGCTAGTGTTATCCAAACTTCATTCAAGCGAAATTTGGACCCGTGACCATCATCAATGCTGCCGGACAGGACGTTTTGAACACTGCCATGCTGACTTCGGAGGAAAGCCGCGCCACGGCGACCCCGATGATGGAGCAGTATATTGAAATCAAGGCCAATAACCCCGGCTCCTTGCTGTTTTATCGCATGGGCGATTTTTACGAGCTGTTTTTTGAAGACGCCGTTGAGGCATCGCGGGCGCTTGGCATTACGCTGACCAAGCGCGGCCAGCATCTGGGCCACGACATTCCCATGTGCGGCGTGCCGGTGCATGCGTCGGATGATTATTTGCAGCGTTTGATTGCGCTTGGTTATCGGGTTGCCGTGTGCGAGCAGACGGAAGATCCGGCAGAGGCCAAAAAACGCGGCTCCAAATCCGTGGTCAGGCGTGATGTTGTGCGGCTGGTGACGCCCGGCACCTTGACCGAAGAAAAGCTGCTTTCTCCATCTGAAACCAATTACCTGATGGCGCTGGCCCGTGTGCGTGGCGGTGCTGAGGAATTGGCACTGGCGTGGATTGATATTTCCACCGGCGTGTTTCGTTTAGGTGAGACCAATCCCACCCGTCTGCTGGCCGATATTTTCCGCATCGATCCGCGTGAGGTGATTGTTGCGGATAATCTCA
>CAJYRE010000217.1 GCA_913776675.1 Rhizobiaceae bacterium | reverse complement strand
TCCAGCTCATTTTCCAGGCCCAGCAACATGCCGCCAAGAATGGCTGAGAGCAGCAGGTATGGGTTGGCATCGGCACCTGCGACACGATGTTCAATACGTGCGGCAGGGCCATCCTTATCGGGAATGCGAATGGCCGTGCCACGATGACCAAAGCCCCAGTCAATCTTGTCCGGCGCAAAAGAGCCGGGCTGGAAGCGACGATAGGAGTTGGCAAAGGGCGCAAAGATCAGTTGCGCATCCTGCATGGTCTGCAACATGCCAGCCGTGACAGATTTCAGCCTGGTCGGCTCACCGCCCTTGGCATCGAGAATATTCTTGCCGTCACGGTCAATAATGCTGATATGCACATGCAGGCCGGAGCCAGCCTGATCGCCGTATGGCTTGGCCATGCAGGTGGATTTCAGCCCATGCTGGATGGCGGCAAACTCGGCGACACGCTTGAGATAGATGCAATCATCGGCCGCGGCCAAAGCGTCGGGCCTATGCAACAGATTGACCTCGAACTGGCCTGCACCAAATTCCGCGGTTGTCGCATCTGCTGGCAGGCCCATGGCATCGGCATAGGCCCGAAGTGTTGTCAGATAGGCGTCCATGGCTCCGGTGGCCCGCATATCGTAAAGCTGATAGCCGTTGGGTTCTCCCCGATAGGTCAGGGCTTTCGGGGGCGTGGGCCGGTCAAGATCGCGCCAGTTCCCTTCCATCACATAGAATTCCAGCTCGGTTGCCACCACAGGCGTCAGGCCGAGCGTATCGAATCGTTTCAGCACCCGGGCCAGAATGGCGCGCGGGCAGATAAAATGCGGGGTGCCCTCCAGTGTATGCATGGTGGCCAGCACCTGTTTGGAGCCGGCGGGCGCCCAAGGCATGGCTGCCAGCGAGCGCTTGTCAGGCATGCAAATGCCATCCGGGTCACCAAGGGTCAGTGAGATGCCTGTGATGTCATCATTATCATCGCCCCAGATGTCGAGTGACTGGGTGGAGGCGGGCAGGCGCACCGTGTTTTTCCACACTTTGTCTTCGGCGTTCAGCGGAATCATCTTGCCGCGTAAATCGCCATTCATGCCCACCAGCAGAACTTCAATCCGCGCCCCGGCGTCTGATTGAGTGTTGTCCACGGGCGTATGCGGGGCATGGGTCATGAACGCGGCCTTTCGATGGTAGCTGATCGCTGGCTGATCTTGCCAAATGCGGTGTGTCAGGTCATGTTCGTAGCGGATAAATTGCCGCCGTTCAATGCGGTCGAAACGCGATAGGATTGCCTTTCATGTCAGATATTTCCAGCCCGCTTTCCAATCTGGCCGCTATTGATGCGGCCCACCATCTGCATGCCTTCAACGATACCAAGAAGCTGAATGAAGCCGGTGTCAGGGTGATGCAAAAGGCAGAAGGTGTGCATATCTGGGATTCGAACGGCAAAAAATATCTGGATGCCTTTGCTGGTCTGTGGTGCGTCAATGTCGGCTATGGCCGGACATCCATTGCCAAGGCCGCTTTTGAGCAAATGCAGGAATTGCCCTATTACAATACGTTTTTCGGCTCCACCACGCCGCCGACCACGCTGCTGGCCCAAAAGATCGCCAGCAAGGCGGGGTCGCATATGAACCATGTGTTTTTCACCAATTCTGGCTCGGAAGCGACAGATACATGGTTTCGCCTGGCGCGGGTCTATTGGAAGGCATTGGGCCATCCCAGCAAAATCCATGTGATTGCCCGCAAGAATGGTTATCACGGCTCCACGGTTGCTGGCGCATCCTTGGGCGGCATGAAATATATGCACGAGCAGGGCAACCTGCCGATTGAAGGGGTTCATCACATCAATCAACCCTATTGGTTTGGCGAGGGAGGCGATCTGTCGCCCGCCGACTTTGGCCTGAAAGTGGCACAGGAGCTGGAAGCCAAAATTCTCGAACTGGGGGCCGAGAATGTCGCCGCCTTCGTAGCCGAGCCAATTCAGGGGGCGGGTGGCGTGATCATTCCGCCGCAGACCTATTGGCCGGAAATTGTCCGTATCTGCAAGGCGCATGATATTCTGTTGGTCTCGGATGAGGTGATCTGCGGCTTTGGCCGTCTGGGAAGCTGGTTCGGCTATCAGCATTTTGGTTATGAGCCGGATCTGGCCCCGATCGCCAAAGGACTGTCATCGGGCTATCTGCCGATTGGTGGGGTTTTGGTGTCCGACCGTGTGGCCGATGTGCTGATCAACGAGGTTGGCGATTTCAATCACGGCTATACCTATTCCGGCCATCCGGTCTGCTCGGCCGCGGCGCTGGAAAATATCCGTATTCTCGAGGAAGAAGGGCTGGTGGAGCGCGTGCGCGACGACATTGGTCCCTATATGGCGCAAGCGTTGGCAGCACTTGCCGACCACGACATGGTGGGTGAGGCTGTCAGCGTTGGTCTGATCGGGGCCGTGCAATTGACCACGGATAAGGCCACCCGTCGCCGCTATGCCAAGCCCGATGATGCCGGAACTGCTGTGCGCAATCAATGTGTTGCCAATGGCGTGATTGTTCGCGCCACCGGCGATCGCATGTTGTTTTCACCGCCGTTGATCATTTCCCGCTCCGAGATTGATCAGGCGGTGGAAACGCTTGGCAAGGCACTGGACTGGCTCAAGGAGCATCACAAGGAATAATC
>CAJYRE010000216.1 GCA_913776675.1 Rhizobiaceae bacterium | reverse complement strand
CCTTGGCCATCATGGCACGAGCAGGGGAGGCTGCAGGGCTGTGGGATGCGTTGGCAACGCCCAGCGAGCGGGATGGTCTGCCAAGATTTCCGCCCAGTTGGAATTTATCAATCAGTTCGCGCAGACGCGCCGTTTCCTGGGCAAGCGTGGCGCTGGCGGCATTGGTTTCTTCCACCATGGCGGCATTTTGCTGCGTCACCTGATCCATCTGGTTGACGGCTGAATTGACTTCCGACAAGCCTGTGGCCTGTTCGCGGGCCGAGCTGGTGATGGCTTCCATATGCTCGTTCACCGCAACAATGTTCTGCTGGATGGTGCGCAGAGCCTCACCTGTTTCACTCACCAGCTTTACGCCAGTGCTGACTTCGTTGGAGGAATTGCGGATCAAATCCTTGATTTCCTTGGCGGCTTGCGCCGAGCGCTGGGCCAGTTCGCGCACCTCCTGGGCCACCACCGCAAAGCCCTTGCCAGCCTCGCCTGCGCGGGCCGCTTCCACACCGGCGTTCAGCGCCAGCAGGTTGGTTTGGAAGGCAATTTCATCAATCACCCCAATAATATTGGAAATCTGATTGGATGAGCTTTCAATACGGGACATGGCCCCCACGGCATCATCGACCACTTTGCCCGACCGAGCCGCATTTTCGCTGGCGGTGGATGCGGCATGCCGTGCTTCCTCGGCTCGCTTGGAGGCATTCGTGACATTGACGGTGATCTGGTCAAGGGCGGCGGCGGTTTCCTCAAGAGAGGCGGCTTGCTGCTCTGTGCGCTTGGACAAATCTTCGGCGCTTTGGCTGATCTCACGGGTGCCATTGTCAATCTGGCTGGTGGAATGCGCCACGGCACCCAGCGTTTGGCGCATTTGCAACAGGGCATCGTTCATGGTCTGCCGCAGCCCTTCAAAATCGGGGGCAAAAGGCTGGTCCAGCGTAAAGGAGACATCCCCTTGGGCAAGCCGCGTCAGGGCCGAAGCAATGCTGTTGACGGCATTGACGCGCTCTGTCACATCGGTGGCAAATTTCACCACCTTGGTGACTTTGCCCTTGGCGTCCAGAATGGGATTGTAGGCGGCATTGATCACCACAACCTTGCCATTCTTGCCATAGCGGGTAAATTCTGCTGCCTGCACTTCACCGCGGCGCAGCGCATTCCAGAATTCTTTATAGTCCGCAGACTGGGCATATTCAGGGCTGACCAGCATGCTGTGGTTACGCCCCTTGATTTCATCCAGCCGATAGTTGATGGCCTTCAGGAAATTTTCATTGGCTGTGACGATTTCACCGTCTGTGGTGAATTCGATAATGCCCTGAGAGCGGCTGATGGCAGTCATCTGCTCCTGATAATCCAGATTGAGCAGTCGTTCTTTGGCATTGGCCCATTCCACCACAAAGCCGGTTGTTTTGCCGCTATCCTGCAAGGGCGTTACAATCAGATCGAAGGCGCGCGCGCCAACCCATATGGTAGCCTTGTGCTGGGTTTTCAGCGCCGCCAGCATATTGCGCTGGTGAGATGGGTTTTTGTGAAAAATATCAATGTTGCTGCCAATCAGTTTGTTGAAATCAAACCTTGGAAGCTCTTTCTTGAGATCAGATTCGGCTTCTTTCAGTAATTCCATGACCGAATTGTTCATGTAGCGAATATTCAGGTCGGCATCGGCAATCATAATGTTTGCTGTGATCAATTTTAAAGAATTGATTTGCATGCGAGATGTACTGGAGAGACCGAACATTTATAATCGCCTCCTAGCGATAAAACTATAAACCAAAAATCTCCCAGCCACGCGATTCACCAGCAAAATGATCGTATACCGCTGTGCCGTTTCTGGCTTTTTCTTATTTCCCGCATCAGGATTAAGGGACAAGTATTAATATTTTAGAAATTTAGCGGATTAAGTTTATTGTTGCCCTGTTTTTTTAGGGGCTTAAAGAAGGGGCCACAGCTTTTCCAATCTTTCAGCAAACTCAGAACGCCGACTGGATTGTGCGCCGCGCCACATTGTAGGGGGGTGTTACCTTCTAGACATGAGGCGGACTAACATTTAACCCGCCAAGCTACGGTAAAATAAACAGAAAGTGAGAGTTGGTTCCTTTGGGGTCAAGCTGGAGAATGCAAATTGCCTGCTTGAAATACCGATTTATCGCGCAATCTTCTGGACAAATTCTCGCATTCTTCTCGCATTGTTCTGCCAATCCTGCTGACAAGAACAACATTTTGAAATGAAAGAAGAAAATGCGCGATCATTCATCGCTTGAATGACGAACTACGGGGTTTGCTGGCTTGTCTAGCCGCGCAGTGAGCGACCCTAAACCGTGAAATTTGGTTACTGTTCACCCGTCGGGGTAACAGTTTAGATAGCGCGTTGAATTTTATAGGAGAATACGCTCTTGCATGACGTTGCCATGCCTGAGGAACAGTAACCTCTATACGGCACCGCGCAACACCCGCAGACCGTTGTTAACGCAGATAGTTGCGAGGTATTGCGTCGCTAAATTTGTTGTATTTTATAACTTATAAATTTCGTTCGAGATGATTTAATTTGCGCCAACCAAGAGCAAGGTGACTTCTGTGGAAGGCGGCTCAGTGATGTGGATGGCGCAATTGCCTGCAACTAATCAGGCATCGGACAACCAGTTTATAATCAATGATTTTACGACTATGAGGCCGAACGTTTACCGGTGCCTGGCTCTTCGGCTGCGCGTTCCAAACGCCGCTTGAATTCCAGCGCCACCATCGGCAATGCCGCTTCCACCATTTCCCGATCGCTCATATCCTGCACGACTTGTGCAAGCTCATTGTAAAGGTTGGCGGCTTCACGAGCGATTCGACGCTGTGGCGGCTTTTGACCGACATCATGGTAGATGGCGGCTACACGATCATGAAGGCGTTCCAACAATTCAGCGTCTAGCTGAACTGTCATTCTAACGCCGCCCGCAGCGTCAAACATCTCGCCTTTTCCGGTCGCCAGCCAATTAATGTTTACGCCCAGCAGCTTCCGCCACATCTGGAAGCGCGCGAACAAAATCAACGAAGCCATCATTGCTGACTTCATCGGACAGAAGGTCGAAACGCTTTGGCCCAGACGTTATCCCAAGACCACTACTCGCATCTACGATAGCGCAAAACATGGGCCGTTAGAAAGCCAAAAATCTAACGCCGCTGTTGGCATGAGGACGGCGGCATGAGCACTTCTCTGTCAGCAGTTTCTGCATTGGCTGGCAAAGCCACGTTTGCTGCACAGGCCTGACCATGAGCAAGCGCCGTGATCCCAACACTATGGACCTCTTTCACGATTACCAACCGCCAGAAGTGGCGGCACGGTTTGAACCGGATGTCGCCAAGGGCGGTACGCTGGACGTGAAGATTGCCCGTGTTCTTTCCGAGGTGATGAGCCGCAGCGGAAAGAACCGTGAGCAGATTGCGGCTGAGATGTCCGATTATCTTTCCCAAAACGTGACCGAGAACATGCTGGATTGCTACGCATCACCCGCTCGGCGTGATCACAAAATCACGCTGGAGCGTTTCATTGCGCTGATTGATGTGACTGGCTGACTGTTCCTGCACCCGCACCGATAACAGCGCCCTGAGCGCCCTGAAGAGCTCCATTTCCGACACCGCCGACCATGCCGCCAACGAGCCAACCGACATTCTCAAAACTCAACCAGCTCATGAGGGC
>CAJYRE010000215.1 GCA_913776675.1 Rhizobiaceae bacterium | reverse complement strand
TCCGTGGGATATGGTCATGCATGTGGGCCTTTGTCTGTTGCGGCTGGACCCGAACGTGTTCTGGGCACTGAGCCCCCGCGAATTTGCCGCCATGAGCGGCGCTTTCAAACCGGTTGCGACCGGATTTGGCCGCGCAGACCTTGCCGCCCTGATGGCGCAATATCCCGATCAAAAGGAAGAAGCCGATGGCTGATGAAGAAAGCCTCTCGCTGTCACTCGATCTGAATGCCTCCAGCGCCACCAGAGTGCTGGATGATCTGGAAGGCCGCTCCAAAAGCTTTGGCACGGCGCTGACCAGCGCGCTGAAAAGCGCAACCGTGGGCGGCCATGATCTGGAAGGCACGCTGAAATCGCTGGGTGGCCAGCTTTCCAACATTGCCCTGTCATCTGGCCTGCAACCGCTGCAATCGGCTCTGTCATCGCTGGCCTCCAGCGCCACCTCCAGCCTGTCCTCCGGGTTTAGCTCGTTGTTTGCCTTTGAAAAGGGCGGCGTGCCGGGGGCGATAACCCCAGTTGCCAAGGGGGGTGTTGTGTCCAGCCCCACCTATTTCGGCATGAATGGCGGCAACACCGGCCTGATGGGCGAGGCGGGCAGCGAGGCGATTTTACCGCTGAAACGGGGGCCGGACGGAGCCTTGGGCGTCGCCACGCAGGGCGGCGGCACGCATGTCAATTTTCATGTGACAGCACAGGATGCCGCCAGTTTTCGAAAAAGTCAGGGGCAGATTTCCGCCATGCTGGCCCGCACCGTGCGAAGCGGTCAACGCAGTTTGTGAGGTGAACCTATGACAGCCGCTTTTCATGAGGTGCGTTTTCCGCTGCGTGTGGCGCTGTCCACCAGCGGTGGCCCGGTGCGCCGCACCGATATTGTCAATCTGTCCAACGGGCGCGAGGCGCGCAACCAGCGCTGGGCCAATTCCCGGCGTGCTTATGATGCTGGCTCCGGCATCAAATCGCTGGCCGATCTTTATGCGGTGCTGGAGTTTTTCGAGGCGCGGGGCGGGCAATTGCGCGGCTTTCGTTTTCGGGATCCGCTGGATTTCACCTCCAGCGGGCCGGGTCGGGCTATCACTGCGCTGGATCAGGGGCTTGGTACCGGCGATGGTGCAACGGTCAGTTTCCAGCTTGTCAAAACCTATGGCGATGCGCAAGGCACGTGGAGCCGCACCATTGCCAAGCCGGTGGCGGGCACCGTCAAGCTGTCGGTGAATGGCACGGTGCTTGATGCTTCCGCTTTTGCCTGCGACACCGCCACCGGCCTGGTAACGTTTGCTGCGGGGCATGTTCCCCCCCCCGGTGCCGTGATCCGCGCTGGCTTTGAATTTGATGTGCCGGTGCGGTTTGATACGGACCGGATCGAGATCAACCTCGAAGCCTTCAATGCCGGGCGCATTCCCTCCATTCCGCTGTTGGAGATTTTGCCATGAGAACCCTTCCTGCCGCTTTGGCCAGCCATATCCGTGCCGATGCCACCACCCTTTGCACCTGCTGGCGGGTGATCCGCACCGATGGGCAGGTGTTGGGCTTTACCGACCATGACCGCGATTTGACCCTGCTGGACACGTATTTTCATGCAGCCAGCGGCTTTTCCGCCAGCGATGCGCAAGCCGAAACGGGGCTTGCCGTGCCCTCATCCGAAGTGGCCGGGGCTTTTTCCAGCGATGTGATCACGGAAGCCGATCTGATTGCCGGGCGCTATGATGGCGCGCGCATTGAGGTTTACCGGGTCAATTGGCAGGATGTCAGCCAATATCTGCTGCTGAAAGTGCAGCAAATGGGCGAGGTCAAACGCCAGAGCGGCCAGTTTAGCGCCGAGTTGCGCAGTTTTGCTGCCCGGCTGGGGCAGCCGCAGGGCCGCACACTGGGGCGGCGGTGTGATGCGGCCTTTGGTGATCGCCGTTGCGGTCTCGACCTCAGCGCGGCGGGCCGCAGTGTCAATGTC
Organism: Rhizobiaceae bacterium; assembly: GCA_913776675.1. GTDB lineage: Bacteria > Pseudomonadota > Alphaproteobacteria > Rhizobiales > Rhizobiaceae > Allorhizobium. The sequence goes on along the minus strand of CAJYRE010000215.1, from coordinate 741 downwards.
ACGGTGGTGGCCATGACGGCACCGGATCGGCTCACGGTGTCGCGTCTGGATGGCTATCGGGATGATGCTTTCCGCTATGGCAGACTGACCGTGAAAAGCGGCGCGGAGGCCGGACGTGTCAGCGACATTGAAACCAGCCGTGCCAGCCCGAACGGGGTTGAGCTGACGCTATGGCTGCCGCTGGAAACGCTGCTGTCACGTGGTGATGCCCTGACCCTGACCATTGGCTGCGACAAGAGTTTTGCCACCTGCCGCGATAGCTTTGGCAATGCCGCCAATTTTCGCGGATTTCCGCATATGCCGGGCACGGATTTCGCTTATTCCTACATCAGCGGGCAGGTAAACCATGATGGATCGGCATTGTTTACGTAACTCCAGAGCTGATCAGGCGATCCGCTCAAACACAATATGGCAGCGCTCATGCGGCAGGTCTTCCGGCTTCAGAGGTTTGAAAACGCCCGCTATAACATCCAGGATCACCGGCCTGAACAGGCGGGTTGGGAAGAATTTGAAAATATCGCTGTTCTTGTGGCCATAGCTGGACAGGTCCTGATCGCCGTGCAGTTCCACCAGCCAATGGCAATGGGGATCGGCCAGGGTTTGCGTGGCACCGCTGAGCGCCTCGATTTCATGCCCCTCAATATCCAGCAGCACAAGGCCCGGTGTGCCAAAGCGCTGGCTCATGGCATCGATGGTGAGAATATCGAGCTTGGGCGTTTTGGCATCGGCCCGGCGGGCCCG
>CAJYRE010000214.1 GCA_913776675.1 Rhizobiaceae bacterium | reverse complement strand
CCAATGGCAATCTGGCCACGGCTGTTGAGGGCGTGGATCGCGGCGACGAAGTGGGCATCATGGCCAAGGCTGTGCTGGTGTTCAAGGAGAACGCCTTGAAAGCACAGGATCTGGAAGCACAGGCCGCCAGTGAGCGCAGCATGTCAGAAGCCGAGCGCGCCCGTGTGGCCGAGGCGGATCGCAAGCGTGCTGCTGAAATGGCGGAGGCGACATCCGGCTTGGCAGAAGGCTTGCAAAATCTAGCCCAGGGCAATCTTGGCTTTGAGTTGAGCCGCCCCTTTGCCGCCGATTTTGAGGGCTTGCGCACCAATTTCAACGCTGCCGTCAGCCAATTGCGCGACACCTTGCAGGAGGTGTCCATCTCGACTGGCGCAATCGATTCCGGTTCGCGTGAATTGAGCAGCAGCGCCAATGATTTGTCCAAGCGGACAGAGCAGCAGGCCGCCGCTCTGGAAGAAACAGCCGCCGCTTTGGACCAGATCACAGTGAATGTGACCAATTCCGCCAAACGCACGGAAGAAGCGCGTACGGTTGCGATTGAAGCCAATCAATCGGCACGTGAATCGGGCATGGTTGTTGCCAATGCCGTCAATGCCATGCAGCGCATTGAGCAATCCTCCAACCAGATTTCCAACATCATCGGTGTGATTGATGAAATCGCCTTCCAGACCAACCTTTTGGCTTTGAACGCAGGCGTTGAAGCCGCACGTGCTGGCGAAGCAGGCAAGGGCTTTGCGGTTGTTGCGCAGGAAGTGCGTGAACTGGCGCAGCGCTCGGCGCAGGCCGCCAAGGAAATCAAAGACCTGATCCGCAATTCCGCCGATGAGGTGGAAAACGGCGTGCAGCTTGTTATGGCAACGGGTGATGCGCTGAAGGTGATTGAGAGCCATGTGGTGGCTATTAACACCCAGTTGGATGCCATTGCCACCTCGTCCAGAGAACAATCCGTTGGTCTTGCCGAGGTCAATACGGCTGTCAACCAGATGGATCAAACCACCCAGCAGAACGCCGCCATGGTGGAAGAAGCAACGGCTGCCAGCTCTTCATTGGCGATGGAAGCAGACAAGCTGCGCCAGATGGTCAGCCGCTTCCAGCTCGGCGATGCCACCGCACAGCAGAGCTACGGTGTCGCGCCCGTCAGATCGGCTCCTGTCTCCGCCAGTGTTCGTCATGCGCCCGCACCATCGCCTGCGCGCAAGCTGGTCAACAAGATCGCCCGCGCCGTGACAGGTGGTGGCTCTGCGCAAGCGGCCGCTGACAATTGGCAAGAGTTCTGAGCAAGAGTTCTGAGATTGATAACGCGGCCCGGATGGCAACATCCGGGCCGTGTTGCATGTTTGTTTTTGCAGCCCGCTACAGCGCCTCTCACCATATATGGCGCACGGCGCTGTAACACTTTTCATCTGCTGCATAATTTTCACCTTAAATCGATTCCGATTTAACGAATGATGCAGTATTGTTATCGCGCCGTGGCTATTTTCACCAGATCTGCCATTGCTTTGGCAGCGTCGGTTCCTTCTGTCTCCAGCCCCTTGATGACGCCGGTGTAATCGGCCTCGTTGCGGTTCTGGCTGGCCTTGAGCTTGCCTTCGATCGTCGTGATCTGAATTTCAATGCCGACGATGCCGCGCATTTGGGCCTGCACAAAATTCTCTGGCGCATCACTGACGGCCCAAGGGCTCGCAAGATTGGCTTCCTGTTGATCGGTGAGGGCGCTGACCTGTTGCAACAGCCAGTTGGCATCCTGATACACCTTGGCTTTGCCGCGCACCTGTACAATCTGGTAATTCCAGGTGGGAACCACCTTGCCGGTTTCCTGCTTGGTCGCATACCAGGCCGGGGTGATGTAATGATCGGCTCCCATGAAACTGACCAGCACCTCATCACCGGCCTCAATGGCCTGCCATTGCGGATTGGCGCGGGCCAGATGCACCAGCAGACAGTCAGGCTCAGTCTCCGTGCTGCTTCGGCGCAGGAGGAAGGGCAGGGGATTGGCCAGCAGGCCGCCACTGCCAGAGGTGATCAGCAGACCAAGTGGATGATGCTGGATAAAGGCAAAAAGCGCCTCAGGGTCGTCGTGACGAAAATGGGGAGGTTGATACATGGCACGCCTCACAATGTTGAGACGCCATTTTGCGTGAGCGACACCAAGCCACAAGAGCAAAGAGCGATGTATCAAAACAATGAATAAGTGCGATCCACACAGCCGATGGAAGTGTTCGATCCTGGGAGCCTACAAAGTAGGTGGGTGCCATATGTCCGAACCCACGAGTCCGGACAGGGACAGCTCCCTCAAGATCGGGTATGGCCCCAGGGATTGTGTTATCCTGTCGAGAGGCGCAGACCGCACAATAGATATAGGCTGAAATGCCCTGCGGCGCCAGTGCTATATGCGCTTTTGTGCTTGTTTATTTGTGGACCTCAGGAGGCGAGGCTTCCGGCTTTGCCATCAACTTGCGCGTGACACCATTGAGCTGTTCGGTCAGCTCCATGATGGCCGCGAGCAAAGCCTCTTCACGATTGCTGGCTCCTGCGGAGGAGTTTTCAACGGCGCTGAGGCGACGCTTCAGTTCGGACAATTCATCCATAACCATAATGCCCGCCATCACGGTGACGCGCAGATCACCGATCTCGCCAAACTGGCTTTTCAGATGGCTCACATAGCGGTCAAACTGGCTGGCAAGATCAATCAGATGTGCTTCCTGCCCCTCTTCGCAGGCCATGCGGTAGGGCTTTCCATCAATGTTGACCGTGACCTGTGCCATGTCGATGTCGCCTTCCCCTGGAGCAGCGGACCGAAAACCGGGAACCGCTTTTCGGATCAATCCGATGCGCAAATAAACATAAAATGCGCGGCAGCCGGTCTATCGATCCAGCACCGCTCTGATGGTTTCCATGGCCGTGACCAGGCGACGGGAAACCTCCCGGTTGACCTCTTCCAGACGGTTTGCGCGAAACTGGGACTGATCCAGCTCTTGCGCAAGGCGGGCCCGATCCGCATGGATGCGTCTGATCTCATGCTCAATCTCGCCATTGGTGCGCTGAGCCTCTATCCGCACATCAATGGCATTTTCCAGGCCCTTGATGGCCTGTTTTAATGCTCCGAGCGCGGCTGCTGTTCTGTCCGTCACCATTATCACTTGCCCCGGCGTCTTGAAAAAGGCTAGCCGAATCGACCCCTTGGAACCCAAACTTCGTTTATAACTCTAGCCATTGGATTTGCTCCACGTCAACAAAAGCCCTGAAAACGGGCCATTGTGCTTGTGGACGACGCCATCCCTGGCTGATTGATGGCGTTTGCATCAACCTGAGACTCTGTTCAATTTTAAGGCAAAAATGGAAATATTGTCTTCAAGACAGGCAAGCGGCTCCGATTTTATTGACTTGGCGGTTTCACCTGCTAAGGATCAGACGCTTTCTGACGTTCGCCGGGACGGCGGCGTCCATCGAGACCCGGAACAGGCGGAACACTCATGATTTCTCCCGAACAACACAACCGGATGGCCAATGCAATCCGTTTTCTGTCCATGGATGCGGTTGAAAAGGCCAATTCTGGTCATCCCGGCATGCCCATGGGAATGGCCGATGTTGCCACCGTTCTCTTTACCCGTTTTTTGAGCTTTGATCCCAAAGCCCCTAAATGGGCCAACCGCGATCGCTTCGTGCTGTCGGCTGGCCATGGTTCGATGCTGCTCTATTCGCTGCTCTATTTGACGGGCTATGACGACATCACCATCGACGACATCAAGAATTTCCGCCAGATGGGGGCCAAAACTGCGGGTCACCCGGAATATGGCCATATCGAAGGTATTGAGACCACCACCGGCCCGCTGGGTCAGGGGATTGCGAATGCCGTGGGCATGGCGCTGGCCGAAAAGAAGCTGGCCGCCGATTTTGGTGGCCAGTTGATGAACCACCATACCTATGTGATTGCAGGCGACGGCTGCCTGATGGAAGGCATCAGCCAGGAAGCGATTTCGCTGGCGGGCCACCTGAAGCTCAACAAGCTGATCGTGCTGTGGGACGATAACGGCATTTCCATCGATGGCGCGATCTCGCTGGCCGACAGCACCGATCAGCACGCCCGTTTCCGCGCCTCCGGCTGGAACACATTGGCGGTTGACGGCCATGATCAGGAAGCCATTGCCGCAGCCATTGCAGCGGCCCAGACCTCTGAAAAGCCAACCCTGATTGCCTGCAAAACCGTGATTGGTTTTGGCTCGCCGAACAAGGCTGGCACCCATAAGGTTCACGGCTCGCCGCTGGGTGCCGATGAAATTGCCGCCACCCGCAAGGCGCTGGGCTGGGAAGAAGAAGCCTTCGTGGTTCCTGCCGACGTGCTGACCGCATGGCGCGACGCAGCAAGCAGCCGGGCCAGCGCCCATGCTGATTGGCAGAAGCTTTTGGACGCATCGCCGCTCAAGGATGAGTTCCTGCGTCGTTTTGAAGGCAAGCTGCCAGCCGGTTTTGACGCTGCCATTGACGCCTACAAGAAGAAGCTGGCGGAAACCAAGCCGGTTCTGGCCACCCGCAAATCCTCCGAGGATGCGCTGGAAGTCATCAACGGTGTGGTTGCCGAAACGCTGGGCGGTTCTGCCGACCTGACCGGCTCCAACAACACCAAGACCAGCCAGACCAAATCCATCACCCCGATGGACTTCTCCGGGCGTTACGTTCACTGGGGGATTCGTGAGCACGGCATGGCCGCCGCCATGAACGGCATTGCCTTGCACGGTGGTCTGATTCCGTACTCCGGCGGCTTTTTGATCTTCTCGGATTATTGCCGTCCTTCTATCCGTCTGGCTGCTTTGATGGGCATTCGCGTCATCCACGTTCTGACCCATGATTCGATTGGTCTGGGCGAAGATGGCCCGACCCATCAGCCGGTCGAGCAGATGGCAGCCCTGCGCGCCATTCCGAACCTGTTGATGTTCCGTCCGGCTGACGCCACCGAAGTGGCCGAATGCTGGCAGATTGCCCTGACCCATCAGGACCGTCCATCGGGACTGGCCCTGACCCGTCAGAACCTGATTGCCGCCCGCACTGAATATTCGGCGGAAAATCTCTCCGCCAAGGGTGCTTACGAGCTGTTGGGTGCGGTTGATGCCAAGGTATCGATTTTTGCCACCGGCTCGGAAGTGGAACTGGCGATCAAGGCGCGCGAAGTGCTGGCCTCCAAGGGCATTGCTGCGCGTGTTGTGTCCGTGCCATGCTTTGAGCTGTTCTTCGAGCAGCCCGAAGATTACCGCAAGGCTGTGATTGGTACGGCTCCGGTGAAGATTGGCGTGGAAGCGGCGCTCCGTCAGGGCTGGGATCAGATCATCGGTTCCGACGGTACCTTTATCGGCATGACTGGCTTTGGCGCATCGGGCCCATACAAGGAATTGTACAAGCATTTCGGCATCACGGTTGAGGCGATTGTCGAAGCGGCTGAAGCCAAGCTGGCTTAAAAACCAGTCCAAACCAGCGGAAACGCCGGAATAACCATTGGCCCGGACGGATGTGGATCCGGGGCCGATTTGAGAAGCGGGAGTTACTGCAATGACTGTAAAAGT
>CAJYRE010000213.1 GCA_913776675.1 Rhizobiaceae bacterium | reverse complement strand
GTTTGGGGCTGCGTGAAACGCAAAAAAGGGGCATGCCGCCACATGCCCCTCTTTTCCATAGCCGCGCAAATGTGGCGACTATTCCTCGTCGTAATGCATATATTCCATGTAGCGCGCTTCCACACGCTGCGTCGATGATGTCGCGGATGGATCATCCATGGCACCCGCCACCTGCGAATTCGCTTTCATGGCGGCCGCTTTTTTCGAGGAATCAAGGCTCCACAAGGCGTTTGCCAAGGATGCAGAAAGCAATGTTCCTGTTGTACTGCCACCTGTAGCGCGTGAGCGCGATGCAGCAACAGGTTCAGCAGCCACATCTTCTGCACGCGAAATGCTTTGAATGTAGCGGCTCTGATACTGCGAATTGCTCAGGCTGCTGTCGATCCTCATCGCAGGCCTCTTTTCCTTTGCTTCGTTAAGTCTTTATTAACCATTGAAGCTTGCGCGAGGCTTGCGTTTTTTGTTGCATTTGCGAATTGTGGTGGGTGCTTGCTTCTGGAGCCCTAGATATAGTATTTCTTGTTTTTGTAATTCGAAATATTGTAAAATTTATCATGAAAGCGCTATCGCGCAGGGATTTATAAGGTGCTTAGAGTCTTTCGCTCGCCCCACGTTGGCAGATCATTTTGATTGCATGCGCATATATCTTTGTGTGGTTCACCTTTATTCACAAGAGCCGTTGATTTAGATTGATCTAAATTGAAATAATACTATTCAATTAAAGCTAGAGACGCTTTTTAGGCGCGTGTTTTTTGCTGAAGCGCCTTCAAACACTGCTCAAAGCCGGTCAAATCGGTATAGAGCGCATCGGCGGAAGCCGCATGAACAGCAATATGCCCACCGCGGCGCTCCACGCCACCGTGAAGCATCAGGTTTTCGATCATGTCGAAATTTTCAAGCGACAGGCCATCGGGTCCGCGTTTGCGGCCATCTTGCGCCTCACGCACCTCACCCTGATAAAATGCCGAGGTGCGCACAAAGTGATTGTCCGCGATATTGGTATAGGCGGCGACCAGCTTGCCTTGCGCGCACATGTAGCCCAGCTCAAACGCCGTGCCGGGATCGGCCGCAATGCCGCGAAAAGGGGTCAGATTGGCAATGACGCCATCGGTTGCATTCATCATGCCTTCATCAACCGCACTGATTTTCAAGCCGAATTCATGCAGGGTGGGAGCGGGCTCAATGAAAATATCACCGGGGCAAATCGGCTCGAACCCGTAAGCGCGGGTCATGGCCGCCTTGGCATCCAGCACTTCGCGGGCGTTGGGCAGAAACACTTCGGGGCCTGCGAGATAAAGCTTGAGCGGCATCCATATACTCCAAACAACCTGCCCATCCGGGGTAAGGATAGACACATAAAATAAAATGCCGCCGGATTTCTGTGAACCCGACAGAGCCGCGCTTTATCAATCCTTATGCGGTTACGTCATCTGTTATTCTGACGGATGCACAGGTTCCAGAGGGTTTTACGTCTCACACAATCTCTGTCGAAGCAATCCGAATGCCAAAACCTTCCAGTCCGACATAATGACGCTCGCGCGAGGCAATCAACCGGATGGACGTGACCCCGAGATCTTTCAGGATTTGTGCGCCAAGGCCAATTTCCAGCCATTCGCTGTCACGGGTCTGGGCTTCTTTATGGGCTTCACGATCATGCTTGCCAGCGCGGGCTGTGGTGGAAACACCAACGCCCACCGAACCTTCACGCAGATAAACGATGACGCCACGGCCTTTCTCAGCAATCCGTTTCATGATCGAGTCAATCTGGCCATTCGCACCAAACACGTCGGCGGCCACATTTTCCAGATGCAGCCGCACAGGGATGTCTTCGCCATCGCGGATGTCGCCAAACACCACTGCCAGATGCTGCATTGGATCCCAGGGCAGGGAGTAGGCATAGGCTTTGGCCGGACCATAGGGTGTTTCCACCGCAAAGCTGGCTTCCAGCTCAATCAGGGTTTCCTTGCGCTGGCGATAGGCAATCAGATCGGCCACGGAAACCTGCTTCAGCCCGTGCTGTTCGGCAAAGGCCGACACCTGCGGGCCGCGCATTACGGTGCCATCATCATTCACCAGTTCGGAAATCACGCCGATGGGCGGTAGATTGGCCAGGCGGCACAGGTCCACAGCCGCTTCCGTATGGCCAGAGCGCATCAACACGCCGCCTTCACGCGAGATCAGCGGGAAGATATGGCCGGGACGCACGAAATCAGACGCGCCCACATTGGGATTGGCCAGATTGCGCACCGTCAGGGTGCGGTCATCCGCCGAAATCCCGGTGGAGGTGCCATGCTTGAAATCCACACTCACGGTGAAAGCCGTGGTGTGGGCGCTGTCATTTTCGGCCACCATGGCGGACAGATTGAGCCGCTTGGCTTCTTCTTTCGGCATCGGCGCACAGACAATGCCGGAGGTGTGGCGCACAATGAAGGCCATTTTTTCCGGGGTGCAATGCACAGCGGAAACAATCAGATCGCCTTCATTTTCGCGGTTGTCATCATCCATTACCACCACGATTTCACCGGCTTCAAAGGCCCGGATGGCGTCAACGACGCGCTTTTGCTCATAGCTCATGGCTTACCTCATCTCAACATGTGGGCATGGCTTGATTGCCGTGCAGTCTTTATTTCAATCGCCCGGTTTGACCGCGATCGCGCAGGTAATGATCGGCCAGCACACAGGCAATCATGGCTTCCCCCACCGGCACGGCGCGAATGCCGACGCAAGGATCATGACGCCCCTTGGTGCGCACATCAACATTTTTACCGTCCGCATCAATGGACTGACGCTCACTGAGAATCGAGGAGGTTGGCTTGATGGCAAAGCGGGCTACAATCGGCTCGCCTGTTGAAATGCCGCCCAGAACCCCGCCCGCATGGTTGGACAGAAACAGCGGTTTGCCATCATTGCCCATGCGCATCTGGTCGGCGTTTTCCTCGCCGGTGATCTCGGCGGCACCAAAACCGTTGCCGATTTCAACACCCTTGACGGCGTTGATGGACATCAGCATGGCGGCAATATCCTGGTCCAGCTTGCCATAAATCGGGGCACCAAGGCCAGCCGGCACACCTTCGGCCACCACTTCAATCACCGCGCCCACAGAGGAGCCAGCCTTGCGAATGCCGTCCAGATACGCTTCCCACACTGGAACAATCGCAGCATCGGGGGCAAAAAACGGGTTCTGACCGACCTGATCCCAATCCCAATTGTCCCGATTGATCTTGTGCGTGCCAATCTGCACCAAGGCCCCACGAATGGTCACGCCGGGCATCACCAGCCGGGCAATGCCGCCGGCTGCCACACGGGCCGCGGTTTCGCGCGCCGATGAGCGCCCGCCGCCGCGATAATCGCGGATGCCGTATTTAACATCATAGGTATAGTCAGCATGGCCGGGCCGATATTGACGGGCAATCTCGCCATAATCCTTCGAGCGCTGATCGGTGTTGTCGATCATCAGCGAAATGGGTGTGCCGGTGGTGATCATGCTGCCATCATCCTGCGGCATGACGCCAGACAGAACCTTGACGAGATCATCCTCACGCCGCTGCGTGACAAAGCGCGATTGGCCGGGCTTGCGCTTGTCGAGCCAGACCTGAAGGTCTTCAAGGGTAAATCTCAAACCGGGTGGGCATCCATCCACCACGGCACCCAGCGCGGGGCCATGGCTTTCTCCCCAGGTGGTGACACGGAAAAGATGGCCGAAACTGTTATGCGACATAGACTGAAACCAGATAAAGTGACGGGATTTCCCGCTGTTTACTGCATAATTCCTTAAATCGGAATCGATTTAAGGAGAAAATGATGCAGCAGATGAAAAGTGTTACAGCGCCGTGCGCCATATTTGGCGCACGGCGCTGTAGGCAGTGTCACTCTTACTGCATAATTTCCCAAACCGAAATCAATTTCGTCGCCTGGTTGACAATTGACAGGAGCGCTCATGAGGCATGGCGCTGGTTGCGCTGAAGGGCAAAATTGGCAAAATCCTGAAACGAAAGCGGATGCGAGAAGGCATAGCCCTGAAGAAGATCGCAACCGATGTCACGCAGAATATCCGCATGGGCTTGCGTTTCCACCCCTTCCGCAATGGTTCCAACGCCCAGAGAGCGGGCAATTTCGACAATCGAGCGCACCAGTGCCCGTTCACGGTTGGAACTCAGGATCGGCATGACCAATTGACGATCAATTTTCAAACGCTTGGGTTTGATCTTCAAAAGACTGATGATGGATGTGTGGCCTGTGCCGAAATCATCGATTTCCACATCAATTCCCAGCGCCTTGATTCGTTCGATATTGGATGTGACCGTATCATCATTTTCATCCAGAAAGATCGATTCCACCAGCTCAAACACGATGGAGCCGGGCGCGATGCTCAGTCCTTGCAGGCTCTCCACCAGATTGGCATCATGCAGGCGTTTTGAAGAGACATTGACGGATATTTTTGGCACAGTGACACCCATTGCCGCCCAACGCATGCGGTCGCGCAGGGCGCAATCCAGCACAATCTTGTCAAGCTGGGCCATGATGCTGAGGTCTTCAGCCGCTTTCAGAAATGTGCTGGTGGGCAAGATGCCCTGATCGGGATGGTGCCATCGAACCAGGGCTTCTGCGCCAATCAGTTCCATGGTATTGGCACAGAATTGCGGTTGATACCAGGCGGTAATTTCGTCCCGCTCCAGAGCGGTCAGCAGTTCATCGGCAACCCGCCGCGAGGTGACGATATTGGCTTGCAGGCTGTGGGTGAAAAATTCATAGC
>CAJYRE010000212.1 GCA_913776675.1 Rhizobiaceae bacterium | reverse complement strand
CCAATTTCTCCGGCGGCAACCAGCAAAAGATTGTGGTGGCTCGCGAGATCGAGCGCGACCCGAAACTGTTGATGATTGGCCAGCCCACCCGTGGCGTCGACATTGGTGCGATTGAGTTTATCCATCGCCGTATCATTGAGACGCGCGATGCAGGCAAGGCGCTGTTGCTGGTTTCTGTGGAACTGGATGAAATTCGTGCCCTGTCAGATCGGATTCTGGTGATGTTTGCCGGAAAGGTCGTGGGTGAAAAGACGGCAGATGCCGATGAACAGACGCTGGGCCTGATGATGGCCGGCATTGCCGCTTGAGGTTTTGATGAGTACCGCTTCCATTCCATTGCCAAACTGGATCACTTACGGGCTATTACCGCTGATCAATCTCTTGCTGGCGTTTCTGATTTCCGGGCTCGTTGTCTGGATTATCGGCGAAAATCCGTGGGATGCGCTGGTGCTGATGCTGCAAGGCGCGCTGGGGCGCGGCGAGGGCATTGGCTTTACGCTCTATTATGCCACCAATTTCATTTTCACCGGCCTGTCGGTGGCGGTGGCCTATCATGCCGGGCTGTTCAATATCGGCTCAGAAGGCCAGGCCTATGTGGGTGGTCTTGGGGCAGCACTCGTGGCGCTGGCGCTGGATCACTATTGCCCGTGGTATGTCACCATGCCCTTTGCCATCATTGGGGCGGCGCTGTTTGGTGCGGCCTGGGCGTTTATTCCGGCCTGGCTGCAAGCCAAGCGCGGTAGCCATGTGGTGATCACCACCATCATGTTCAATTTCATTGGCTCGGCACTGATGGTTTATCTGCTGGTGCATGTGTTGATCGTGCCGGGCAAAATGGCCCCGGAAACCAGAATGTTTCTGGAAGGCGGCCAATTGCCAAAGCTGGATTGGCTGATGGCGCTGTTTGGCCTGAAACTGGGGCCAGCGCCGTTTAACGTGTCCTTCCTGATTGCACTGGTGATGTGCGCTGTGGTCTGGGTGCTGATCTGGCGCACCAAGCTGGGCTATGAAATGCGCACACTGGGCATCAGCCGTTCTGCGGCCAGCTATGCCGGGATTTCCTACGTCAAGATCGTGATGATCACCATGCTGATCTCCGGTGGCTTGGCAGGCATGATGGCGCTGAACGTGGTGATGGGCTCTTCTGACCGCTTGCAGGTGGAATTTGTCGGTGGTGCGGGCTTTGTTGGCATTGCCGTGAGCCTGATGGGGCGTAGCCATCCGGTTGGCATTATCATTGCCGCCATTCTGTTTGGTATTCTCTATCAGGGCGGGGCCGAGCTGTCGTTTGACATGCCCAACATCACCCGTGACATGATTGTGGTTATCCAAGGCCTGGTGATCCTGTTTGCGGGTGCGTTGGAATTCATGTTCCGCCCGGCGCTGGTGCGCCTCTATCAGAAACTGTCTTAAGGAGCCGCTGACATGGAAAATTTCGAAATGTTCGTCAGCATTCTAGGCTCGACGGTGCGCCTTTCGATCCCGCTGATTTTTACCGCTCTGGCGGGCTTGTTTTCGGAACGCGCCGGTGTGTTTGATATTGGCCTTGAAGGCAAAATGCTGGCCGCTGCTTTTGCGGCGGCCTGCATTGCCTCGCTGAGCGGATCGGCGTGGATTGGGCTTGGCGGTGGTATTGTGGTGTCGATTGCCTTTTCGCTGGCGCATGGCTTTGCCTCGATCACCAATCGCGGCAACCAGATCATTTCCGGCGTGGCGCTGAATTTTGTCGCCGCAGGCCTCACCGCCGTGCTGGGGCAGGCGTGGTTTGGCCAAGGTGGACGCACCCCGCAATTGCCGTTTGAGGCGCGCTTCACGCCGATTACGCTTCCCGGCGTGGAGGCCATGCGCAATGTGCCAATCCTGGGTCCGCTGTATGTGAATGTGATTTCCGGCAACAATGCGCTCACCTATCTGGCATTTGCCGCTGTGCCTTTGAGCTGGTGGGTGCTCTATCGCACCCGCTTTGGCTTGCGTCTGCGGGCCGTGGGTGAAAACCCCGGTGCGGTGGATACGGCAGGCATTTCCGTGGCATGGCTGCGCTATCGCGCCGTGATTGTTGCGGGCTTTCTCTGTGGTTTCTCCGGGGCCTATCTGGCCATTGCCCAATCGGCGGCATTCATTCGTGATATGTCGGCCGGTAAGGGCTACATTGCGCTGGCAGCGCTGATTTTTGCCAAGTGGAAGCCGGTGCCGGTGATGTTCGCTTGCCTGCTGTTTGGCTTCCTTGATGCCATGGCCAATTTCATGCAGGGAAAATCCGTGCCGGGTATTGGTGAAGTGCCGGTGCAGATCTTTCAGGCGCTGCCCTATATTCTCACCTGCATTCTGCTGGCAGGCTTTATTGGCGTGGCCAATGCCCCCAAGGCCGGTGGCGTGCCTTATGTGAAGGAGCGTTGAGCATGACCCAGATCGCCCACGATTTGTTCGAAGCCGCAAAGGGTGCCATGGCCTTTGCCCATGCGCCCTATTCCAAATTTCCGGTTGGCGTGGCCATTCGCGCCGAGGATGGCAAGATCTACACCGGGGCCAATATCGAAAACCTGTCCTTTCCGCAGGGCTGGTGCGCCGAACCCACGGCCATTGGCTGCATGATCATGGGCGGGGCAAAGCAGATTGTGGAAATCGCCGTGATTGCCGAAAAGCTGGCCCTTTGCCCGCCATGCGGCGGTTGCCGCCAGAAAATCCGCGAATTTGCCTCGGTTGAGACCAAAATCTACCTGTGTGACGAGGTGGGCGTACAGAAAACCATGACCATGGATGAGCTTTTACCCTTCAGTTTTCAGACGGATACGCTCGGATGATCCCCGCCGCTGATCTGTTGATTGACCGCCTGAACGGGCTTTTGCCGCGTGTGGCCATTGTGCTGGGCTCTGGCCTTGGCGGGCTGGTGGATGAAGTCGAAGACGCCATCCATATTCCCTATAGTGAGTTACCCGGTTTTCCCAAAGGCGGCGTGTCTGGCCATGCCAAACAGCTGGTTGCGGGCACACTGGGCGGTATTCCAATCATCATGTTGGCAGGACGGGTGCATTATTACGAGCAGGGCGATGCCTCTGCCATGCGCCTGCCCATTGAGGTGCTGGCAGCGGTGGGCGTGACCACGCTGATCCTGACCAATGCAGCAGGATCACTGCGGCCTGATATGCCGCCCGGCTCAGTCATGCAGATCACCGATCATATCAATTTCTCCGGTCGCAACCCGCTGATTGGCGAGGCAAGCGATGCCCGCTTTGTCGGCATGACACAGGCCTATGATGTTGAATTGATTGAAACCATGCGGCAAGCTGCGGCGGATGAAGAGATTCCCTTGCCATCTGGTGTTTACATGTGGTTCTCTGGCCCCAGTTTCGAAACCCCTGCGGAAATCCGCATGGCCCGCACCTTGGGTGCCGATGCGGTGGGCATGTCCACGGTGCCGGAAGTGATTCTGGCGCGGTTCTTTGGGTTGAAAGTGGCGGCGGCCTCGGTGATCACCAATTTTGGTGCAGGCATGACGGGCGCAGAACTGAGCCATGACGAAACAAAGGATATGGCCCCGATTGGCGGGCTTCGCCTTGCTGCCATCCTGAAGCGTATGGTGCAGCAGCTCTAGATTTGCTGTCTCTCAAGAGGCATGGAGGAACAGACTTTGAATACCCATGAATTGCGCGAATGCGCCGCTGTTGCCCTGTCGGTTCTGGATCTGACCAATCTGAAAGACGATTGCACCCCCGCTGAGATCGAGGCGCTCTGCGCAAAATCCCACACGCCCTTTGGCGATACCGCTGCCATCTGCATCTGGCCGCGCTTTATTGCGCAGGCGCGGGGGCTTCTGGGCGCTGATTCTTTGGTGAAAATTGCAACGGTGGTGAATTTCCCCTCCGGTGATTTGCCGGTGGCCGAGGTGGTGGCAGAAACGCAAAAAGCCATTGACGATGGGGCTGATGAGATTGATCTGGTTATTCCTTATCGCAAGCTTCTGGCGGGCGATGAAGCGGCCGTGACCGAAATGGTCAGCGCCGTGAAAGCCGTGATCTCTGCTCCAGTGATTCTCAAAGTCATTCTGGAAACCGGTGAGCTGAAAGACATGGCGCTGATTCGTCAGGCCTCCAGCCTTGCCATTGCGGCGGGAGCGGATTTCATCAAGACCTCCACCGGCAAAGTGACGGTCAACGCCACGCTGGAAGCCGCCGACATCATGCTGCAAGCCATCCGCGATAGCGGCAAAAACATCGGCTTCAAGCCCGCAGGCGGCATTTCCAGCGTCAAGGACGCGCGGCTCTATTTCCGCCATGTCAACGCCATCATGGGCGAGGATTGGCTGATGCCATCCACCTTCCGCTTTGGCGCATCTGGCCTGCTCAATGACATTCTTGCGGTGCTGTCCGGCGAAACATCGGCTGAGCCAGCCAGCGGTTACTAAGATGCAGGTGCTGGACGTTATCCGCCGCAAGCGGGATGGGTTGGAGCTTTCCAGCGACGACATTGGTGGCTTTATTCAGGCTTTGAGCCGGGATCAGATGTCCGAAGGGCAGATTGCCGCCTTTGCCATGGCGGTGTTTTTGCGTGGTATGAGCGATGCCGAGACCGTGGCGCTGACGCTTGCCATGCGCGATAGCGGCACGGTGTTGTCGTTCGGTGATCTTTCAAAGCCCATCTGCGACAAACATTCCACCGGCGGTGTTGGTGATAATGTATCCCTGATGCTGGCCCCGATGATGGCGGCTTGTGGTCTTGCCGTGCCGATGATTTCCGGACGCGG
>CAJYRE010000211.1 GCA_913776675.1 Rhizobiaceae bacterium | reverse complement strand
GCGGGCGATATTGGCCGCGCCATTGTCAGCCGGTTAAGCGCCAGTCACGATCGGGGTGTGCTGATCGACATTGATGAAACGGCCTTGCAAAAGGCCGTTGTAACATTGGGCGATACGGATCGTTTTGTGGCCATGACTGCGGATGTGACGGATACGGCCAGTCTGGAGCGCATGGCCCGGCAGATTGATCAACTGGGCGTGGTGCGCACCTTGGTCAACAATGCAGGCGCTGCCCGTGCTGTCAGCCTGCATGATACCGATCAGCAAATCTGGCGTGCGGACAGTGCGCTGAACCTTGAAGCGCCCTTTCTGGTGTTTCGGGCGTTGGAGCATAGCCTGAAGCAGAGCAAGGGATCGGTGGTTAATATTGCCTCTGTGAATGGTATGGCGGTGTTTGGCCATCCGGCCTATAGTGCTGCCAAGGCTGGTCTTATTCACCTCACCCGCCTGATTGCCGTGGAATATGGCAAGTTTGGCATTCGGGCCAATGCGGTGGCCCCCGGAACAGTGCGCACACAAGCCTGGGAAGCCCGTGCGCGCGCCAATCCGCAGGTGTTTGAAGAGGTTAAGCGCTGGTCTGCGCTGCACCGCATTGCTACCGCCGAAGACGTGGCCAATGCTGTGTTTTTTCTTGCCAGCGATCAGGCCAGCGCCATCACCGGCACCTGCCTGCCGGTGGATTGCGGGCTGACCGCAGGCCAGACCGAACTGGCCCATACATTTTCCCAATCTGACAACTATTGATCTGACACGGGGTTGATCACAATGCTGGATGTTGAATTTCGTCTTGAGAATAGCTGGCACCCGATTGAAGGCGATCAGGGCGGTCGCTTTGTTTTCACTCTGGTCAATCTGTCTGATCGGCCTTTGCAGGATTTCAAGCTTGCCTACACGACATTGACACGGGTGAAGCAGGATCCCTTGTGTGAGAATGCGGTTTTCCTGAAGCGCAATGCCAATTTTCATCAATTTTCGCCACCAAGCGGCTTTGTTTTGCAGTCGGGGCAGAGCTGGCGGTTTACCGTTCAAGGACTTTGGCGGCCTGCGCGTCACCGGACAGATGGCGCAAAATCAGCCTATCTGACGCTGGCCGACGGTCAGCATGTGGCTGTCGTGGTGGATGATCTGATGCTGGAAGGGCGCGTCAGCACGGCGGCACCGCCGCTTTTGCCAGAAGGTGAATTGGCTGAACCATTTTGTCTGCTGCCATGGCCGGCTGATGTGGCTTTGCAAGCCGGCAAGGACATTCCGGTTGCGCTTTATCCTGTTTCCGGCACCCAGCCTGACGATCTGAAGGCCATTCATGGCCTTAATCTTCTCTATCGCCGTTTGTTCAATGTCGGGCATGTGCCGTTTTCGCTCGCTCCCGTGCAGCAGGGGCTGGCATTGCGCTGTGCGTCCGAACCGATGCTGGCTTCCGATGCCTATGAGCTGGTTTTCGGCGATGAGATCCTTTTGACCTACGGTGGTGCAGCCGGTCGCCAATATGGTTTGACGGCGCTTGCACAATTGCTGCATGGGTGCCGGACCGATGCCGAGGTTTTTCACTTTCCGGCGTCAGGGCAGATCAAGGATGCGCCGCGTTATGCATGGCGGGGTTGCCATCTGGATGTGTCGCGCCAGTTTTCCCCGGTTGCGGATGTGCGTCGCCTGATCGACATCATGGCCTGGTTGCGGCTAAATGTGTTTCATTGGCACCTGTCGGATGATGAGGCATGGCGGCTGGAAATCAAAGCCTATCCGCAATTGACGACGCTGGGTGTGCTGCGCGGGCCGGATGAACCCATGCTGCCCCAGCTTGGCAATGGTGCAGCGCCTGTGGGTGGTTTCTACAGTCAGGACGATGTGAAAACCATTGTGGCCCATGCGGGTGCGCTGCACATTGACGTCTTGCCGGAAATTGATATTCCCGGACACAGCACCGCAATTTTGACCGCTCTGCCAGAGCTTGTCGATGGGCAGGAAGCGCCGGAAAGCTATCACTCCGTTCAGGGCTTCCCCAACAATGCGCTGAATCCGGCCATTGAGCAGACCTACACATTCCTTGGGCGTGTGTTTGACGAAATGGTGCAGCTTTTCCCCTCCAAGCTCATTCATATTGGTGGTGATGAGGTGGCAGCCAACACATGGATGGCTTCTCCGCTTGCCAAGGCTCTGATGGAAAAAGAAGGTCTTGATGGTACGTTTGGTCTGCAAAGCTATTTTATGAAGCGTATTCAGAAAATGCTGGCCGAGCGTGGTCGCCAGATGGCAGGCTGGGATGAAGTGTCTCATGGCGGCGGTGTTGATCCGAATGGCACCTTGCTGATGGCCTGGCAGAAGCCGGAGGTGGGCGTTGCACTTGCTGAGCAGGGCTATGATGTGGTGATGACACCGGGACAGGCCTATTACCTCGATATGGTGCAAGACGACGCCTGGCAGGAGCCGGGCGCAAGTTGGGCTGGCACCGTTCCGCCCATCCATAGCTATCATTATGAAGCGGTGGGTGATTTTCCAGAGACGCTGAAAGCCCGAATGCGGGGTGTGCAGGCTTGCATCTGGACAGAAAACTTCCTCAATCGTGATTATTTCAATCATCTGGTCTTCCCGCGCCTGTCTGCGGTTGCAGAGGCCGCTTGGACCCCGAAAGACAACAAGAACTGGTTGCGGTTTGCCGCGTTGGCTCCCCTCGTGCCTCAGCTTTAAGGACACTTCCCGATGACATATCGCATTGCCGTTGGCGGCATTCATACAGAATGCAGCACCTCGTCTCCTGTTTTGATGCAGCCGGATGATTTTCGCGTTTTGCGTGGCGATGAGCTGCTCAAGGCTGATTACTTCAGCTTTATTGGCGAGGATGGCGTTGAGCCGCTGCCACTGCTGCATGCGCGGGCTGTGCCGGGCGGTCCGGTGGCCCGCGCCACGTATGAAGGCTTCAAGGCTGAATTTCTGGACAGGCTGAAAGCCGCTCTGCCGCTGGATGGCCTGTATCTGGCCATGCATGGTGCCATGAATGTGGAAGGCATGGATGATGCGGAAGGCGACTGGATTTCAGCGGCTCGGGCTGTGGTGGGGCCGGAATGCCCTGTGGCTGCCTCTTACGATCTGCATGGCAATGTGACCCAGAAAATCATTGATCAACTTGATATTTTCGCCGGTTATCGCACAGCACCGCATATTGATGTGCGTGAAACCATGGTGCGCGCGTGGTCCATGTTGTTGCGCACGTTGCGAACGGGTGAAAAGCCCGGTGTGGTTTGGGCACCTGTGCCTGTCTTGCTGCCGGGAGAGAGAACCTCAACCGAGGATGAACCAACGAAGAGCCTTTATGACCGCTTGCCAGAGCATGATCAGCGCGATGGTATCTGGGACGCAAACCTGATGGTGGGCTATGTCTGGGCGGATGAGCCAAGAGCCACAGCCTGCGCTGTGGTCACGGCGGTGAATCATCAGGAGGCTGTTGCCGTTGCACAGGATATTGCCCAGTCTTATTGGGATGCGCGACATGATTTTCAATTCGGTCCCGTCACCGGCCCGCTGGATGCCATGCTCGATATTGCTGAACGGGCGGAAACAAGGCCGGTCATTTTGGCCGATTCCGGTGATAACCCCACGGGCGGTGGTGTCGGTGACCGTGCGGATGTGCTGAAGGCATTGATTGCCCGGACATTTGATGGAGCCGTTATTGGCGGTATTACCGATAAACCCGCCGTTACGGCTTGTTTTGCGGCTGGCGAGGGAGCGATGGTTGAGCTTAAAATTGGTGGCTCACTCGATCCAGCCAGCCCTTTTGTTCAGGTGCGGGCACAGGTGCTGCGTCTCGATGATGCCGCAGTGGAGGCTGACAGGCAGGCCGTGGTGAAAATCGATGGCATCACCTTGATTTTGGCCGCCAAACGCAGGCCCTATCATAACATCGCTGATTTCACCCGCCATGGCATTGACCCCGAAACGGTGCGCTTGCTTGTGGTTAAATCGGGCTATCTTTCGCCGGAATTGCAGCCAATTTCCAACCCCAATCTGATGGCCTTGACGGATGGTGTGATCAATCAGGATATTGAGGCGCTTCCCAGCAAACGACGCCAACAGCCGATCTTTCCATTTGTAAAAGATTTCACTTTTGAGCCCGCGGCCAAACTTTCGGCGCGTTGGGCGAAGAATTAAACAGGCATGACTTACGTCTTCGGGCAGCCGTCTCGCTGCCCGTTGTCTCCTCTCGTTACGAAATTTGTCCCATGTTGCCATCGCTTTCGGCAATCCTGCACAATCCGGCTATTCGGGTGAGCGCGATTTCCATTTTCTTCTTCGGTCTGACCGGCGCAACAACTGCGCCGTTTTTGTCGTTGATCGGTATTCACGAGTTGGGCTTGAGCAATGCCCATTACTCACTGCTGATCTTCGTTGCATCCTGCATCAATGTGGTGGCCAGCGTGGGCATTGGTGTTTTGGCAGACCGGATGGGGCATTTTCGGATGCCGATGCTGGTTGTCAGCCTGTTTGGTGTGGTTGGTTACGGGGCGGTTTATCTGGTTCCCAGCCAGATTGTTTTTATTGTCAGCGCACTGGCCTGCCTGCCGATTTTCGGGGCGCTGAACTCGCTGATCTTCGCCAATGTGCGCAGTGCGTCACATGATATGCCTGTGAAAGATCTTGTGGCGGTGAATGGTGGTGTGCGGGCGATTATCTCGGCTTCATGGGTTGTGGTGCCGGGTATTGTGGGAATTGCGCTGGCCGGGCGGCCCAGTATGCTGCCTGCCTTTCTGTTTGCGGCTCTGGGCGCTCTGGCCTGTTTTTTTCTCTATCTGCTGTTTTTACCAAAAGCGGAAGCGGGCGAACCATCGTCTGCCCATGAGAAATTCATGGCATCCATTTT
>CAJYRE010000210.1 GCA_913776675.1 Rhizobiaceae bacterium | reverse complement strand
ATCAGAGATTGTGGGCGCGCGGCTTTTTCCGCACCGTGATTTTTCTGCCCTGCGTTACATCGCTTGTTGCCTATTCAGCGCTGTTTCGGTCGATGTTTGAAACGGAAGGCATCGTCAATCAAGCCCTGATGTCCATCCATCTGATTGATGGCCCCATCCATTGGCTCTCAGACCCCTTCTGGGCAAAGGTCATGATCATTCTGGCCATCACCTGGCGATGGACGGGGTATAATATGATTTTCTATCTCGCCGCCTTGCAGAATATTGATCAATCGATCTACGAGGCAGCCCGCATTGATGGCATACCCGCCCGCGCCCGGTTTTTCCGCATCACCATTCCGCTGTTGAAGCCCGTGATCCTATTTACCAGCATCATGTCCACCATTGGCACGCTGCAATTGTTCGATGAGGTCAACAATATCACGCAGGGCGGCCCGGGCGATGCCACGCTGACACTCTCCATGTACATCTACAACCTGACCTTCAAATTCATGCCGAATTTCGGATATTCCGCCACGGTCTCCTACGTCATCGTGCTCATGGTCGCCATTTTGAGCTTCGTGCAGTTTCGCATTGCAAAGGACAAGCCATGACCGGAATTTCAAAATTCATACGCAATGGCATTGTTTACACGGTTCTTTCCGCTGCGGCCTTCGCATCGATTTTCCCCTTTTATTGGATGCTGGTCGGGGCCACCAATACGTCCGCCGATATTGTCAAAGGCAAATCAACCTTTGGCACGGCGCTGATGGCCAATATCCAGAATTTGCTGCAACAGGTGGATCTGGGCCAGGTGTTTTTAAACTCGGCAGAACTCGCCATTGTCGGCACAATCCTGACCTTGTTGATCTCGTCCATGGCCGGATATGGCTTTGAAATGTTCCGATCTCAGGTGAGAGAGCGGATTTTCGGCCTGCTTCTTCTGCTGCTGTCCATTCCGTTTGCCGCCCTGATGGTGCCCTTGTTCATGATGGTGTCGATGAGCGGTTTTTCCAACAGCTTTGTCGCGGTGATTCTGCCAAGTGTGGCGTCGATCTTCATCATTTTCTATTTCCGGCAGGCGACAAAAGCCTTCCCGCTGGAACTGCGTGACGCTGCCCGGATTGACGGCCTGAAAGAATGGCAGATTTTCCTGTTTGTCTATCTGCCAGCGATGCGTTCAACCTATGCCGCCGCCACGATTATCGTGTTCATGTCCACCTGGAACAATTATCTGTGGCCGCTGATTGTGCTTCAGACACCGGATAAAACCACCATCACGCTGGTCATTTCCGCCCTCACATCGGCCTACACGCCCGATTTCGGGGTCATTCTGGTTGCCACCATTTTCGCAACCCTTCCCACACTTGTTCTTTTCTTCGTCCTGCAACGGCAATTTGTTGCCGGCATGCTTGGCTCTGTCAAATAAGGTGCTTTGATGCGTACACTCTTTCCTTTTAACGATGGCTGGATTTTCACACCGGGTTTCAACGGCACCGCAACGGATGCTGTGGTGGACGGCACGCCCGTTACCCTGCCGCACAATGCGGTTGATCTGCCCTTCGCCTACTTTGATGAAAAATCCTACTGTCAGGAATTTACCTATCAAAAGCGTTTTGTCGCCGATTCATCATGGGCAGGCAAAGAAGTCTCGCTGGTGTTCGATGGAGCCATGGCCGACAGCGTTGTCTACATCAACGGCCAGCAGGTCGTGGCCCATCCGGATGGTTACACCCCCTTTGAAGCCAGACTGACCACCCATTTGCACGCAGGCGAGAACATCATCACAGTCAAGATCGATGGCTCAGAAAATCCCGCAATTCCTCCCTTCGGCGCCCGTCTCGACTATTTGACCTATGCGGGCATTTACCGCGAAGTCTGGCTGCGCGTGACGGATGCGGTGTACATTGAAAATTGCAAGATCGAAACGCCCAATGCGCTGGCAGATCTCAAGTCCGTGACGCTGACCGCTGACATTGCCAATCCGCAAGCCCTCGATTTGACGAACAGCCAGTTGGAAATTGTCCTTCGGGATGCAAACGGTCAGGAAAAGGGTCGCACGCAAGCAGCGGTGAGCGGCACGCAAGCGCACATAGCACTTGAGGGGCTTCAGGACATAGAATTGTGGGATATTGACAATCCAGCGCTCTACATCCTGACGCTTACCCTCACAACGCCGGCCGGCGTGGATGAAACCGCGATCCGTTTTGGCTTTCGCACCGTGGAATTCACCTTGGATGGCTTTAGCCTCAATGGTCGCATTATCAAGCTGCGTGGCCTCAACCGTCACCAATCCTTTCCCTATATCGGCTATGCACTGGGCCGCGCCGCACAGGAACGCGATGCCGATATTTTGAAATATGAGCTGAAGCTGAACATTGCCCGCACATCGCATTATCCGCAATCACGCTGGTTTCTGGATCGCTGCGACGAAATTGGTCTTCTGGTTTTTGAAGAAATTCCCGGCTGGCAGCATATTGGCAATGTGGCATGGCAAAAAGCATCGGTGGAGAATGTCCGCCAGATGATCCGCCGTGATTGGAACCACCCCTCGATTGTCATCTGGGGCGTTCGCATCAATGAATCGAAAGACAATCACGACTTTTACGAAGAAACCAATCGGGTTGCCCGGGCGCTGGATAGCACCCGCGCCATCAGTGGTGTGCGCTGCATTCCAGAGAGCGAATTGCTGGAAGACGTCTATTCAATGAATGACTTCATTCTGGGCATGGAAGAGATTGACGGCAACCGCCCCCGCACCGCCCTTCGTCCACAAAAAGAAGTCACGGGCCTGAACAAGCTGGTGCCTTACCTGATCACTGAATTTAATGGTCATATGTTCCCCACCAAGATTTATGACCATGAACAGCGGCAGGCAGAGCATGTTCTGCGCCATCTGGAGGTGCTGGATGCCGCCTATGGTGATCCGCAAGTGGCCGGTGCCATTGGCTGGTGCGCCTTTGATTACAACACCCACAAGGATTTTGGCTCCGGTGACCGAATCTGCCATCATGGCGTGATGGACATGTTCCGCGAGCCGAAATTCGCAGCCTATGCCTATGCCAGCCAGTGTGAACCTTCTGAAGGCGTGATCCTGAAACCCGTTACCTTCTGGACCCGTGGTGAACGCAATCACGGTGGTGTTCTGCCGCTGATTATTCTGACCAATTGCGATGAAGTGGTGCTGGAAAGCGGATCGCTGCCACCGCGGCATTTTGCACCTGATAGAAAACGCTTCCCGCATCTGCCCCATGCGCCGGTGATGATTTACCGCGAAGATTATCCCGGACAGGAATTTGGCCATTGGGGCATGGGCTGGCAGGATGTGGTCTTTACCGGCTATGTGGATGGCAAACCCGTCACTGAAGTGCGGTTTGTGGCCAATCCGGTGGCCAGCCAGCTTGAGCTGGTGGCGGATAACCAGCAGATTGTTGCCGGTGATTGCGTGCGACTGATGGCCCGTATTCTCGATCAGGTCGGCAACAAGCTACCCTATATGTTTGAGCCGGTTTCGATCAACATTGATGGTCCCGCAGAATTGGTTGGCCCATCCAATGTCTCTCTCAGTGCCGGTGCTGTCGGCTTCTGGCTGATTGCCCGTGGCCCTGGCGATATTGTGGTCAATGTCAGCCATGCCCGGCTGGGCACAACGCAGGTCAAGATTGCCTCGACAGCGGGAGAGCGGCATGAGTGAAGTCAAGCTCAGCAACGTCACCAAGAGTTATGGCAGCTTCGAGGTCATCAAAGGTGTCAATCTTGACATTCGGCCCGAGGAGTTTGTGGTGTTTGTTGGCCCGTCCGGCTGCGGCAAATCCACATTGCTGCGCATGATTGCAGGGTTGGAAAACATTACCTCCGGCGATCTGCTGATTGGGGGTGAGCGCATGAATGATGTCGATCCATCAGAGCGCGGCATTGCCATGGTGTTTCAATCCTATGCGCTCTATCCGCATCTGACGGTGCGGGAGAATATGGGCTTTGCCCTGCGCTATGCTGGCGTTGCCAAGGCCGACATTGCCAAGCAGGTCGCTGAGACCGCCCGCACGCTGGGTCTGGAAGCCTTGCTGGATCGCCGTCCGAAAGATCTTTCGGGCGGTCAGCGCCAGCGCGTGGCCATTGGACGTGCCATTGTGCGGCATCCTCGGGTGTTTCTGTTTGACGAGCCCTTGAGCAATCTGGATGCCGAGCTGCGCGTTCACATGCGCATTGAGCTGGCCCGACTTCACAGACAACTGAAAACAACCATCATTTACGTCACCCATGATCAGGTGGAGGCGATGACCTTGGCGGACCGGATTGTTGTGCTGCGCGATGGACGCATCGAACAGACCGGATCCCCCCTGCAACTCTACGATGATCCTGACAATCAGTTTGTCGCAGGCTTCATTGGCTCTCCGAAAATGAATTTTCTGCCTGCCATTGTCGAAAATGGCAGTGTCCGGCTGTTTCAGCATGGCAATGTCACGCTGCCAGTGCGGCTTCCGGCCCAATCCGGCACAGAAATCATTGTCGGAATCCGCCCGGAAAAATTCACCGACAATGGGTCCGTTGCACTCGACCTCAAGGTCGAATTTGTCGAATATCTCGGCCACGAAACCTTCGTGTATGGCAGCAGCGGCTCTGGCGAGCTGTTAACAATTGCAACCGACAGAAAAGAAAAGATGGCTCCGGGTTCTGCCTATCAGGCCCGTTTCAATCCCTCCAGTCTTTTGTTTTTCCAGAAAGACGGAACACGGCTGCGCACAGAAAAACCCGTGCTGAGCGTGGTATAAAGCCTGTCAGGGAAAAGCGGTTTTCCGTCCGGACATGCGTCAAAACCAAGAGTTAGAGCGCTTCACTGTTTCTGTGAAACAGTGAAGCGCTCTAGCACGGATCAGGCATACCAAAACGCTTGCTGAGCCAAGCCATTTGCTCTCGCTCTTGATAGCATTGCCCGCCCTCATGATTGTTGAATTCATATTCAATGATCGTTTTGGGGCCTGTATAGGCATGAAAGGCAGCATAAACTGTGGAGGCCGGGCAGACCTCATCCATCAAAGCAACCGAAAAGAGAGCCTCCGCCTTGGACTGCTTCGCAAAATTCACGCAGTCAAAGTAATTGAGTGTTTCAAAAACCTCTCTCT
>CAJYRE010000209.1 GCA_913776675.1 Rhizobiaceae bacterium | reverse complement strand
AAATAGAAAATATACAATATATATATTCTTTAATTGTTGAGGGCTAATCCTATGAGCAAATCCTACCCTGACATCACCCGTCGTATCAGCGGCCACTTGCGCAGTCTGCGCAAGGATATTCCCGATGCCATGCAGGGCTTTTCTGCTTTGGCGCAAGGTGCCACCAAAGCAGGGGCGCTGGATAAAAAGACCAAGGAGCTGATTGCCCTTGGCATTGCCATTGCCACGCGCTGCGATGGCTGTATCGGTTTTCACACAGAGGCTTTGATCAAGCTGGGCGCGACGCGGGCCGAGTTTACCGAAACACTGGCCATGGCGGTTTATATGGGTGGCGGGCCATCGGCCATGTATGCCGCCGATGCCATGGGCGCGTGGGAACAGTTTGGTGGTGCCGCCAGCGAACCTGCCTGATCGCAAAGGCCGGTTTCTACTTTTCGGCCGATGCTCTCGACGCATTTAAGGAAAAATTCCTTCGTAGGAAAAAAGTCCTTGACGGCGTCACGGTTGTTTGCTAGTGTTTCTGTACAGTCGGAAAACTGCGGCAAACGGCAAGGTTTGCAGGGCAGATGGCTGAACGAATCAATGAAAGAGGGTCCGCTGTGCGGGCCTTTTTTTATGTCTGTTGGGCTGTGAGGGTGGGATGATGGAGAGGGTTGATCTGTCGCTGTTTGGCTGCTGGCCTTTGCCTGCTGTGCCAGCAGGCGCGGAGCCGCATGGGCTGGAATATAAATCGGCTGATCTTGTCACCTTGTATGGTCATTATGCCGATTTGCTCAATGATCTGACCCAGGAAATGCGCGCGCAGTTTGAGCAATTTCGTCTGCTGCGCGAGGGTGCAGAAGCGCTGATGCGCGGCGAGGATGATGCGGCGGCCAAGTTGGCACGGGCCGATTTGAAAGCCGCCTCCGATGCCATGTCGGTGATTGTGCGCACACTCGAAAAAATCGATGCCTTGCAGCGGCAGTTGTGCCGCGATCGTGAGGCAGAAGAAGACAGGGCCGGGCAGGGAAGCGAGGCGCTGGAAGCAGCACAAGCCCGGCTGCTGGCGCTGGTGGATACGCAAGCCGAGGCCAAGGCCCTGATGCTGTTTGAACGCTGGAAAAGTCAGCCCCTTGACGCGGGGTCTGATCCGCCCTTGGCCGCTCCGCCATCGTGATCCGCATACAGCGCTTCCCTATTTCCGTGAAACAGTGAAGCGCTCTCAGGAAACATGCCGTCGAAAAGAGGACTGGCCGTGACAGCAAACCGAAACAGGCTCAATGCCAGCGCGGCTCCTGTTGCGCTTCTGGCTGCCACACAACAGGGCCGTTCAACCCTGCAAAGCCTGCAGGGTGAAATGCAAAGTCTGCGCGATACGGTTCTGGCCATCCGTGATGCGGGGGCGGATCTTACCCGCAGGCTTCCGTCCTGTGCCCCGGCTGTGGAATCGGAGCCCTTGCTGCAAGGGTTGGAGGTGGGGTTGCTGCGCAAACTGGCGCAATCCTGGGCCTTGTTGCGCCACCCTTTGCAAGCGCCGCCGCCGGGTGTTTGGCGCAATTGGTTGCTGATGGGCGGGCGCGGCTCTGGCAAAACCCGTGCGGGAGCGGAATGGATTCATGAGATTGCCTCAAGAGGCGAAAAATCTGCATTGCGCATTGCGCTGGTGGCCGAAACGCTGGGCGATGCCCGCGAAGTGATGGTGGATGGATTGTCTGGCATTGCCCGCATTGCCCGCCATAAACGGCCGGAGGTGGAAATCTCACGCCGCAGGCTGGTGTGGCCCAATGGTGCGGTGGCGCAGCTCTTTTCGGCGGAAGACCCGGAAAGTCTGCGCGGCCCGCAATTTCATTATGCTTGGTGCGATGAGATCGCCAAATGGAAATATGCCGAGGAAACCTTTGATATGCTGCAATTTTCCCTGCGGCTGGGGCAGGACATCCGGCAGGTGATTACCACCACGCCGCGCCCGGTGCCGATTCTGAAACGGTTGCTGGCCGATCCCGGCACGCGGCTGACGCGCCTGTCCACCCTTGGCAATGCCAGCAATCTGGCCCCCGGCTTTATCGAGGCTTTGCAGGCGCGCTATGGCGGCACCCGGCTGGGGCGGCAGGAGCTGGAGGGCGAGCTGATGGATGATCGTGAGGATGCCCTGTGGCGGCGCGATCAACTGGAGGCGCTGACCATTCGGGTGCGTGAACCGCTGAACCGCATTGTCATTGGCGTTGATCCGCCATCGGGGTCGGGGTCGCAATCGGTTTGCGGCATTGTGGTGGCGGGGCTGGATCGGCTGGGCCGGGCCGTGGTGCTGGCCGATTGCTCGGTAACGGGCGAAAGCCCGGCTGGCTGGGCCGCGGCGGTGGTGCGCGCCTTTCGGCGGTTTGAGGCAGACCGGGTGGTGGCCGAGGTCAATCAAGGCGGCGATATGGTGGGCGCGCTGCTGAAAAGCGTTGATGCGACCTTGCCCATTCGCATGGTGCGGGCCACACGCGGCAAGTTTTTGCGCGCCGAACCCGTGGCGGCTCTTTATGAACAGGGCCGCGTGTTGCACGCGGCCCGTATGACAGAACTTGAAGATCAAATGTGCGATTTTGGCCCGGATGGCCTGTCCAGTGGACGCTCGCCCGACCGGCTGGATGCTCTGGTCTGGGCGCTGACGGCGCTGTTGCTGGAGGGCGCAGGCGAGCCGCGCATTCGCACCTTATGACTTATTTGGAAGCCTGAGACGGCTGCGGCGCGCTCTGGCGCATCTGCCGCCATTCGGATTCCAAGCGTTCAACAATATGGCTTGGAATGGTCTTGCTGGCTTCTGCGATCACGTTGTTGATCTGGGTGTTGCTCTTGGCGTCCATCTCAGCTCTCCTGTCATCCATTGCCATCATGGCAAGATTTCTGTGTTGCGCCCTCTAAACCAGCGCGGGGCCGATAAGTTCCACAGGCTTAAATTTTTGTAAATATCCCGTGATGCGGGATTAAACGATTGAAATTTGTTTAAACGATTTAATAACCAAGTATTTTTGGGTCCATTTGCCTTTCGGCATCCGTGCGAAAGCACATCCAGCAGCAAAGAGGATGATCAAGACAATGTCAGATCAGGATATGTTCGATGATCTCCGCCGCAATCTGTGCGGCGGTCGCCTGACATCGGTGCAGGTGGAGGGTATCAGCGCGATAACAACAAGCTGGGTCGCCCATGGGGATGCAGAGAATAAAGCACAATTGGCCTATGTGCTGGCAACGGCGTTTCATGAAACTGCCGGGCGCTTCCAGCCGGTGCGCGAAACGCTGGCCAGCAGCGATGAGCAGGCCATTCAGCGGTTGGAGCGCGCATTTCAGGCCGGGCGTCTGCCGCAGGTCAGCACGCCTTATTGGCGGCGCGATGCCAATGGCAAGAGCTGGTTTGGCCGTGGCTTTGTGCAACTGACCTTTCAGCGCAATTATCAAACCCTGGGCAAGGCGCTGGGCATTGATCTGCCGGGCAACCCGGATCTGGCGCTGGAGATGGCCGTGGCTGCCGATATTCTGGTGGTGGGCATGCGCGATGGGCTGTTTTCCGGGCGCAAGCTGAGTGACTATTTTGCCAAAGACCGCGCCGATTGGACCAACGCCCGGCGCATTGTCAACGGGTTGGACCGGGCCGATGTGGTGGCAGGCCACGCTCGGGTGATTTTGAACGCCTTGTCCTATCAAACCTCACAGGGGTGAGGCTGAAGCGGCCAACATCAGCATGTTTGTATGGTTGTTTGTCTTTGGGAAAAGCGGAGCTTCTCGGCTGTCCTGACAATGACGTCATCACTCAAAAACGATCGGCCTCAGTCGTTTGGCTGATCGGCTACTCTCTCAGGAGACATTCATGTTATCTTCTTTTCGTCTGCCCCGTTCTGTTTCAGGGCTGTGGCGGCGGGCCGATGGCGCACGTCCGCTGGCGGAGGCCAAGGGCATGCCCGCCGCGCAACGGCGGGGATTGGCCATGCTGATTTCGGGAACAGTCACAGGTTGCGGCGTTGGCCGTTCCTATGCGGCTCTGTCGCGGGCGGGGTTTATGGGCAATCCGGTGGCGCATCGGGCGGTGCGGTTGGTGTCCGAGGCCACCGCGGCTGTGCCGCTTCTGGCCTATGACGGGGACCGGGAGTTGAGCAGCCATCCGGCGCTGGCGCTGCTGGCACATCCCAATCCGCGGGCAACCGGGGTGGATTTTCTCGAAACACTGTATGGCCAGCTTCTGCTCTCCGG
>CAJYRE010000208.1 GCA_913776675.1 Rhizobiaceae bacterium | reverse complement strand
AGCACATTTCCGGCCTCAAAATGGAATAATGTGCCCCTTTCGGATGAAACCCATGCCAGCATGAACCATAACGGTGCCAAGGACATCCCATGGACGCTGGAGCAAACGCCAATGCCCATGTCCGGCTCCCATGCAGGGCATACCGGCCTCGGCCATGGTGACCCGGTCACGCTGGATGCCGTGGTGGGCTTTGCACGGTCCAACGGTTTTGATCGTCGATTCCAGTTGAACTTTCCCAAAGGTGATAAGGGCGTCTGGACCATTTCCCGCGATACCATGAGCAATGACAGCACCGACCCCACCTCAGACAGAACGGTGCATATTGACCGCTACACCGGCAATGTATTGGCCGATGTAAAATTTGCCGATTATGGCGTGGCTGGCAAAACCATGGCCGTGAGCATTGCCTTCCATGAGGGCTATATGGGCCTTTGGAATCTCATGCTTGTCACCGTCTACTGCCTCGCGGTGATCTTTCTGAGTGTCAGCGGCATTGTCATGTGGTGGATGCGCCGCCCGAAGGGAGCCACCCGTTTGATGGCTCCGGCCTATCCTGCCAATCATCCGCTCTGGAAAGGTGGTGCCATCCTCATGCTTCTGGTTTCACTGCTGTTTCCCCTGACAGGTATCACCCTGATGACGGTTCTGCTGCTCGATATGCTGCTGATCCGGCGGATGCGCCCTCTCAAAAAGGCCTTGAGCTAACACCCGTCACCCCGATGAAAGCACAATTCATGACCATCATTTCATTCCACCCAATCTCTGCAACCATCCAAGGATGAAGACGATGAAATATTTTCTTCTGTCCATTGCCACCACATCGGCCCTCATGCTGGCGCTTCCCGCCTTTTCGCAGGATGCCAAGGTGGGTGATCTGGATATTGTTCATCCCTATGCACGGGCCATGTTACCGGGCGCGCAAGTAGGTGGCGGCTATCTGACCATCAACAACAACGGCGCAACCGATGACAAGCTGATCTCCGTGACCAGTGATCGGGCCCGCAGCGCCCAGATTCACACCATGAAAATCACCGATGGCATCATGACCATGGGAGAATTGAAAGAAGGGCTTGCCGTGCCTGCAAAGGCAAAAACCGAGCTGAAGCCGGGGGCCTATCACATCATGTTCATGAATGTGCAAAAGCCTTTCAAACAGGGTGAAACGGTCAAGGCCACGCTGACCTTCGAAAAAGCAGGGCCTGTTGAGGTCGAATTTACGGTGGGTGCGGCCAATGCCACGGAAGACAAGACCGGGATGAACGGTCAGATGGACAATCACGCAACCCATGTCATGCCCATGCCATCGGGCTCCACGGAACCCATGAAATGAGCCGAAATCCGAAAATTATTGCCGCTCTGGCCATTGCCGGTGTGTTTGTCTCTGCCTTGATGGGAATTATCATCTGGGTCTCGCTCGACAGTGCGCGGCCCGGCCCTTTCACGGCCCATTTCAAACTGGTCAACGACCGGGGCGAGCCGGTTGATCAATCTATCTTCAAAGGCAGTCCGGCCCTTGTCTATTTTGGCTATACCCACTGCCCGGAAGTGTGCCCCACCACCTTGTTTGAGGTGGCGGACTGGCTAAAGACGCTAGGCCCTGATGGCAAGCCGTTGAAAGCCTATTTCTTCAGCATTGATCCTGAACGCGATACGCCAGACATTCTGCATGAATATCTGGGTGCCATCAGCAGCCGCATCACCGGCATTACCGGCAATTCGGATCAGATGAAAAAAGTGCTGGATGGCTGGATGATCTATGCTGCGAAATTGCCGAGTGAAGACGGCAATTATCATATGAGCCACACAATTTCGCTCTTGCTCATCGGCCCGGATGGCCGCCTGAAAAACATGATCCCCTACCAGACGGACAAGGAGAAGGCGCTGGAAACGATCCGAACAACACTTTTGAAGCAAACCTGAAACAGTCCGACAAACCCGGCCCGCAAACCCCGGTGGCGCTGACGCGCCCCCGGGGGCATCTAAAAGATAAGAACATTTCATGGATTCAATTTTAAGATGAAATGATCTAAATCATAACTCAAAAGGAGAAACACATGAGCAAGACATTGAACATCCTGACAGGCTTGAGCTTTATCGCCAGCCTCGCGCTTTCCGGTCAGGCGTTTGCCCACGCCCATCTGGCCAGCGCCACGCCGGCGGACAAGGCCACCGTTGCAACGGCCCCCAAAGAAATTGATCTGACCTTTACCGAAGGTCTGGAGCTGAAATTCTCCGGCATCGAGGTTGTCGGACCAGCCAAGGAAAAGATCAAGACAGGCGAGCCGACATTGAGCAAGGATGGCAAAGCCCTGACCGTGCCTGTAACCGACACATTGAAGCCCGGCACCTATACGGTGGATTGGCATGCTCTCTCCGTGGACGGACACAAGTCAAACGGCAGCACCAGCTTCACCATCAAGCCGTGACACCGGATCAAACCCTGATCATCTGCCGCTTTTTGGTGGATACATGCGCGCTGCTGCTGTGGGGCGCGCATGGTTTTCTGTGGCAGGGCACGACTCGGTCCTTGGCCTACAGGCTGAGTTTGCGCCTCACCCTGCTTTTCCGATTGGCGGTTGTGCTGCTGGGCTTGGCGGCCATTGGCAAGCTTGCCGTACAAGCGGCCATTTTAGGCAATGGCTGGCCCGATGCCCTGGATCTGTCGCTGATCACAGCACTGATCACAGAAACCCGCAGCGGATTGGCGCTGATGGTGCAGGCCGTGCTTGCCTGCCTGCTGCTGCTGATCTGGCATGCTTTTCCCAAACGCCGGGTGGCCACAACAACCCTGCTGTCTGGCCTGTTTCTGGTCAGCCTATCCATCAGTGGTCACGCCGCCATGAATGGCGGCACCCTTGGCCTGCTGCATCAGATAAATGACAGCATTCATCTGCTGGCGGCAGGGGCATGGGTGGGCGCACTTGTGCCGGTTTTGCTGCTGCTTCGCACAAAAGATCAGGCAAGCGATTGGCACGACAGTATTGCGGCATTGATGCGCTTTTCCACTCTGGGTCATGCCGCCGTCGCCGTGACCCTTGTGAGCGGCATCATCAACAGCCGTTTGATTGTCGGCCAATTCTGGCTGGATAGGAGCGTGCCGTTTCAGTGGCTTCTGCTGATCAAGATCAGCCTTGTCGGTGCCATGGTGGCCATTGCCTGCCTCAATCGCTATGGCTTCGTGCCCCGTATGGCCCAAAACCGCGCACAGGCACTTCGCCTTTTGCGAACATGCACCACCATAGAGATTGCTCTGGCGATTGCCGTGATTGGGTTGGTAGCGACCTTCGGAACCATGGCTCCGGTTTCGATGTAATTGGTAAAAAGAGGTTTTCATTCCTTGAATTTGCAGGACAACTTGTGACAATGTGCGCTTGCCACATTTCAGGAGAAATCACATGTACCTGCGCCGCGCTGTTCTCGCCGGTCTTTCCGCACTGATGCTTGCCCCCTTCAGCTCTCTGGCAGCCAACCTGCCCAATCTGAACGGGAGGAAAGTGGTGGTGGTCACAGAAAATGCCTATCCGCCCCTGCAATTTGTGGACCCAGGTACAGGTCAGGCCGTCGGCTGGGAATATGATGCCATGAACGAGATGGCCAAGCGCCTCAACTTCAAGGTGGAATACCAGAACACATCCTGGGATGCGATGATTCAGGCCGTATCCGATGGCCAGTACAACATTGGCATGACCGGTATCACCATCAAGGAAGAGCGCAAACAAAAGGTGGATTTCTCCGATCCCTATATGCGTTCACAACAGGTCATGCTGGTGCGCGGCGATGAAAACCGCTTTACCGATGCCAAAAGCTTCAAGGCCTTTGAAAAAGGCTTGATTGGCGCACAACCCGGTACCAGTCCCTTCTACACCGCTGTTTACGAAGTGCTGGATGGCAATGAGCAGAACCCGCGCATCAAACTGATGGAAACCTTTGGGGCCACGGTACAGGCCCTGAAAGCGGGCGATGTTGATCTGGTGCTGAGCGACAGCGTCGCCGGTAAAGGCTATGTTGATGCCTCGAATGGTGGCCTGAAAATCATTGGTGAGCCGCTGGGTGCCGAGGATTTCGGCTTCATTTTCCCCAAGGGTTCGGCGCTGGTGAAACCCATCAATGCCGCGATTGCCGAGATGAAAGCCGATGGCACACTGGACGCCCTGAGCCAGAAGTGGTTCGTGACCTATAAAATGGGCCAGTAAGCGCCGCAGATCGGATCAGAACCAGTGGGCCTGCAAACCCTGCCAAGTGGCAGCAAACATGATTTTCCCTGGTGGCTGGTGGCGCTTGCTGTTCTCGCGCTGGGGCTGGCCATCACCATTGCTGTCAACAATATCTATGCGCAGGTGTTTGAAACCGTCTCGCGCGGTATTGGTGTGACCATTTTCGTCACCGTTACAGGCTTTGCACTGGCTTCCATTCTGGGTCTGCTGATCGCCTTGGCTGGGATGGCCGACAGTATTGTTTTACGCCAGATTGCCCGGTTTTATATCGAGGTTATCCGCGGTATTCCGGTGCTGGTTCTGCTGTTTTACATTGCCTTCGTGGGGGCACCAGGTTTCGTGTCACTCTACAACAGTGTCACTGCATCTCTGGTACAGGCTGGTTGGATCGAGCCTTTGCAGGTGCGCGATGTCTCGTTGATGTGGCGGGCGATTATTGCCCTGATGATTGGCTATTCCGCCTTTATTGCCGAGATTTTCCGCGCCGGCATTCAATCCATCGACAAGGGGCAGATCGAGGCGGCAAAATCCCTTGGCCTCTCCCGCAGCCAACGTTTTCGCCTTGTGGTGCTGCCGCAGGCCATCAAGGTAATTTTCCCACCGCTGTCGAATGATTTTGTCGCCATGGTCAAGGATAGCTCACTGGTGTCGGTGCTGGGTGTTGCCGACATCAGTCAGGCAGGGAAAATTTATGCGTCCGGCAGTTTCCGATTTTTTGAAACCTATTCCATTGTTGCATACATCTATTTGATCCTCACCATCGGCCTGTCATTGGTTTTACGACGAATTGAAAAAGCAATGCGGGCAAAGGATTATCAAAACCAATGATGATCACAAACCCGGAGAACTTGCTGCTTTGTGCAGGAAGTTGAGTGAGCAAAATCTCTGAAAACCAGCAGGCGCTTGCGGAAAGGTTTGAATTGCCGTTTCCTGTTTGAACTGCTAGAAGGCTGTTATGGGATCGAAATTCGGATGTCTCGCGCCTCACATTTTCGTGCTGCAGGACCACAAGCGTCTGCCGGCACGCTTTTTTGCGCGCATTTCCGGGGCGCTCAACAGCCATCGAGCTTAAGCGCGGATGCCGTGAAGACGGCTGTTGTTTTCTGGTCGCATTTCCGTGATCTGGAGTTTGTCCGGGAAAAGTGGAGGCCGGTTTCCCCCAAAAGACAAACTCAAACAAAAGAATCCGGAGTTCGCCTGGTTCAACCTGAACCTGACGAGCTCGAATGACAGAAATCCCTTTTTAAAAAACCATCGATGGATGACACCCCATGAGCGCACCTCGCACCCTTTACGACAAGATTTTTGATGACCATCTGGTCGATCGTCAGGAAGACGGCACCTGTCTTCTCTACATCGATCGTCACCTTGTGCATGAGGTGACGAGCCCACAGGCCTTTGAAGGTCTGCGCATGGCGGGCCGCAAGGTGCATTCGCCTGCCCGCACGCTGGCTGTTGTGGACCATAACGTCCCAACCACGCCTGACCGTGCAGAAGGCATCAAGAACGAAGAAAGCCGCATTCAGGTTGAGGCTCTGGCCAAGAATGCTGCCGATTTCGGCGTGGAATACTATTCGGAAAAAGACAAGCGTCAGGGCATCGTTCACATCGTTGGTCCTGAGCAGGGCTTTACCCTGCCCGGCATGACCATTGTGTGCGGCGACAGCCATACCTCCACGCATGGCGCGTTCGGCGCTCTGGCCCACGGCATTGGCACGTCTGAAGTGGAACACGTTCTGGCTACCCAGACACTGATCCAGAAGAAGGCCAAGAACATGCTGGTGCGTGTGGATGGCAAGCTGCCGGAAAGCGTGACCGCCAAGGACATCATCCTTGCCATCATCGGCGAAATCGGCACCGCAGGCGGCACCGGCCACGTCATCGAGTTTGCCGGCGAAGCCATTCAGGCTCTGTCGATGGAAGGCCGTATGACCGTCTGCAACATGACGATTGAAGGCGGCGCACGCGCAGGCCTGATCGCACCAGACGAGAAGACCTTTGAATATATCAAGGGCAAGCCGCGCGCACCCAAGGGCGAGCAGCTCGAAGCCGCCATGGCCTATTGGAAGACCCTGCACTCCGACGAAGGCGCGCATTTCGACCGCACCGTGGTGCTGGATGCTGCCAACCTGCCGCCGATCGTCTCCTGGGGTTCCTCGCCAGAAGACGTGATCTCGATCGAAGGCGTTGTGCCAAATCCTGATGACATTGACGATGAAACCAAGCGCACCTCCAAATGGCGCGCGCTGGATTATATGGGCCTGAAGCCAGGCACCAAGATCACCGACATCAAGATTGATCGCGTGTTCATCGGTTCCTGCACCAACGGCCGCATCGAAGACCTGCGGGCAGCGGCGGCTGTGCTGAAGGACAAGAAAGTGGCGTCCACCGTGTCGGCCATGGTTGTTCCCGGCTCCGGTCTGGTGAAGGAACAGGCGGAAGCGGAAGGTCTGGACAAGATCTTTATCGAAGCGGGCTGTGAATGGCGCGAACCCGGCTGTTCCATGTGCCTTGCCATGAACGACGACCGCCTGAAGCCGGAAGAGCGTTGCGCATCCACCTCGAACCGCAATTTTGAAGGCCGTCAGGGCTTCAAGGGCCGTACCCATCTGGTATCGCCTGCCATGGCGGCGGCTGCCGCTGTTGCTGGTCACTTTGTGGACATCCGCACCTGGAAGTAAGACAGTTATTCATAGGCAAACATAGAAAAGGCGGCTCTCGGGCCGCCTTTTTCATTTCTTAACCAAGAATGATTCACGTGAAATCAAAAGGCGGCGGTCATCGGGTCCGGGCCAATCCGGGCACCCGCACTGTCCAGCTTGGCAAGCTCTGCCATGTCATCCTGATCCAGTTTGAAATCGAACACTTTGAAATTTTCCTGAATGCGCGATGGCGTCACAGATTTCGGAATCACCACCAGACCGCTCTCAATATGCCAACGAATGATCACTTGCGCAGGTGTGCGACCATGTTTTGCGGCAATTTTGCCAATCACGGAATGATTCAGCAGCTTGCCCTGCCCAAGCGGGCTCCAGGATTGGGTGATAATCTTATGCTTCGCATGGAAGGCACGGGCGGCTGTCTGCTGAAAATCCGGGTGAAGCTCGATCTGGTTGATCACTGGCGTCACACCGGTTTCAGCCACGATTTTTTCGATATGCTCGGGATAGAAGTTTGAAACGCCGATGGAACGCGCCCGCCCCTCTTCCTTCAGCTTGATAAAAGCCTTCCACGTCTCCACAAACAGGCCCTTTTTCGGGGC
>CAJYRE010000207.1 GCA_913776675.1 Rhizobiaceae bacterium | reverse complement strand
GCCATACATAAACACCCAGGCGATCAGACAGAGGACAATCAGGCCCGCAGCGCCATAGGATGTGTTGATGTAAAAAGCATAATGGCTCATGCGTCGTCCTGTCCGGCTCTGCGGGCTGCCAGCCTGCGTTGGGCGGCAATGCGGCGTCGCCAGATTTCATTGCGCATGGCGGCCAGATGGAGGGTGAAAAACAACAGCGTTGCGGCAATCGCCATCACCAGCAACGGCTTGAGAAAGGCCGGGTCAATCGCTGAGCCGCCCATACGCAAAATGCTGGCCGGTTGATGCAGCGTGTTCCACCATTCCACCGAGAATTTGATGATCGGAATGTTGACGAAGCCTACCAGAATGAGAACTGCGCTGACACGCGCCGCTTTGGAAGGGTCGTCCATGGCGCGGTTGAGCGCAATCAGCCCCAGATACATCAAAAACAGCACGAAAACGGAAGTTAGCCGCGCATCCCACACCCACCATGTGCCCCACATCGGTCTGCCCCAGAGCGAGCCGGTGACAAGAGCAATCAGGGTAAACGCTGCACCAATCGGGGCGGCAGCCTTGTGGGCCACATCGGCCAGCGGATGCCGCCACACCAGCGTGCCAATGGCCGAGATGGCCATGACGCTGTAGCACATCATCGATAACCATGCGGCGGGGACGTGGATATACATGATCCGCACCGTGTCGCCCTGCTGGTAATCACTCTCGGATGTGAAGCTCAAATACAGCCCAATGGCAAACAGAATGGCAGTGATGCCCGCCATCCAGGGGAGTGTAATCCGCACCAGCGCCAGAAACCGCGTGGGATTGGCGAGATCGGTGAATTTGCTGATGGCAAGGCTTGTGTCGCTCATAGGGCCTTTTACCGCGAGTTGATCGTTGCAGCAATTGAGTTTTTGCAATTCAAAGTAGATGATATTGGTTCAATCAGCGGTGTTGCGCAGTGCCAGTGCAGCGGCAAGCGGTCCGATCACGGCAAAGAACAGGGTCAGCGCCGTCAAAAACAAAAAGGGCGGCAGAAAGGGTGCTGGCTCTTCCACGGCAGCATAGGACGCGCTGACACCAAAAATCAGCACCGGAATGGTCAAGGGCAGCACCAGAATCGACACAAGCAGCCCGCCGCGGGGAAGCGCCGCAGCCACCGCAGCACCGGCAGCACCAATGAAGGTGATGGCGGGCGTACCCACCAAAAGCGTCAACATCACTGCGCCGATGGCGGTTTCACTCATATTCATAAACAGGCCCATCAGCGGCGAGGCGAGCACCAGCGGCAGGCTGGTGGCCGTCCAATGGGCGAGGCATTTGATAAAAATACTCAGCACCAGCGGCGTCTCCTGCATCAAGA
Source organism: Rhizobiaceae bacterium (assembly GCA_913776675.1). Taxonomy (GTDB): domain Bacteria; phylum Pseudomonadota; class Alphaproteobacteria; order Rhizobiales; family Rhizobiaceae; genus Allorhizobium. Next base: position 5,536 of record CAJYRE010000207.1, on the reverse strand, counting down.
GCAGATCCAGCGAGCCATCATCACGGTCGGCTTGAAACAGCCGGTCTAATCCCAACAGCGCGGCCAAAAGCGCCCCAATCCAGACAATCGCGGGGCCAATGCTGGCCAGCAGGTTCATATCCGGCCCGACGCCAAAGGGAATGACAGCAACGACCGTGAGGAAAAACAGAACGCCAATCAACGCGCCGCCGCCAGAGCGTAAGGAGAGTTTTAGGTCGCGCAGGAAGAGGGCGGTCATGCGGATTGCCTTGAGGATGTGTGCGAAGAACCATTACCCATCACACCATCTCCTCCAGATCATCGAACTCAAACCCGCGCATTTCCAATAACTTTGCGCTCTCTAATCCCAAAGGCTGATGGGTTGCGGCCAACACCATGCCGCCTGCGCTGAGATGGCTGCGAATCAGGTGTGAAAACATCGCCTCCGCTTTGGCATCGAGAGCAGCAGTCGGCTCATCGACAATCCAAACCGGGCGATAGGCTACCAGCAGACGCGCGATGGCAAACCGGCGTTGTTGCCCGGCAGACAGATAGCCATAGGGCAGGTGTGTGATGCCGGAGAGGCCGATCACTTCTGCGGCATCATCGATGCTCATTCCTCGCCCGCCTTCAAAATCACCGAGGAATTCTTTCCAGAAACCCAGGTTTTCAGACACGCTCAACTCAGCCTTCATGCCGTTGCGATGGCCGAGATAATGGCTGGCCTCGCGCACCGGATGTGATTCGCCCGTTTGGGATTGGAAGGTGATATTTCCGCGCTCCGGGCGGATCAATCCGGCAACCACCCGCAAAAGCGTGGATTTTCCAGAGCCGTTTCGCCCGGTCAGCACCAGTGCATCGCCGTTTTCAAGCGTGAAGCCGATGTTGCGGAACAGAAGGTCTTCCCCCCGTTTGGCCGATAAATTCTCGGCTTGTAACCGCATCGTTTCCATCTTGTTCAGCAAAGCTTTATCGCCTTCAAAAAATTGTGCCGTTTGGCTGTTCTACACTCTGGAACAGTTCTTGGAAATTATCTATAAGACCTGCAACCACGCCAGCGACCGGCGTGTTCATCATCCTAGAGCCGAACTTGATTTTTGCAAAAAGCGATTGTCACGGGCGGACAGCGGAAATGGTCGTACCCGCATCCTGATGTGCATGAAGTGCATGGGCGTCCGCACGTATGTGTTGGCTATCAGTATTCAGCGGGGTTCTACCTTGTCCAAGTCACTTGACAGTTTCAATTGCCGTTCGACGCTTTCCGTCGATGGTAAGGACTACGTCTATTACAGCATCCCGAAGGCCGAAGCCAACGGCCTTGCCGGTGTTTCCAAGCTTCCCTATTCCATGAAGGTTCTGCTGGAAAACCTGCTGCGCAACGAAGACGGTCGCTCCGTCACCAAGGCCGACATTGAAAATGTTGCTGCCTGGCTCGTTGACAAGGGCACAGCTGAAAGTGAAATCGCCTACCGTCCGGCCCGCGTGCTGATGCAGGATTTTACTGGCGTTCCCGCCGTGGTCGATCTGGCTGCCATGCGCGACGGCATCAAGGCGCTCGGCGGCGATCCGGAAAAGATCAACCCGCTGGTTCCTGTCGATCTCGTCATTGACCACTCGGTTATTGTTGATGAATTCGGCACGCCGCAGGCTTTTGCCCGCAACGTTGAGCTGGAATATCAGCGCAATGGCGAGCGTTACCGCTTCCTCAAGTGGGGCCAGCAGGCGTTCAAGAACTTCCGCGTTGTGCCTCCGGGCACCGGCATCTGTCATCAGGTGAATTTCGAATATCTGGGCCAGACCGTCTGGACCAAGGAAGAAGACGGCGAAACCATCGCTTATCCTGATACCTGCGTTGGCACCGACAGCCACACCACCATGATCAACGGTCTGGGCGTTCTCGGCTGGGGCGTGGGTGGTATCGAAGCGGAAGCCGCCATGCTCGGCCAGCCGGTTTCCATGCTGCTGCCAGAAGTCATCGGCTTCAAGCTGACGGGCACGCTCAAGGAAGGCGTCACCGCCACCGACCTGGTGCTGACCGTGGTGCAGATGCTGCGCAAGAAGGGTGTTGTCTCCAAGTTCGTCGAATTCTTCGGCCCCGGCCTCGACAACCTGCCCGTTTCCGACCGTGCCACCATCGGCAACATGGGTCCGGAATACGGCGCGACCTGCGGCTTCTTCCCTGTGGACAGCGCAACGGTTGGCTATCTCAACATGTCGGGCCGCTCGAAGGACCGTATCGCGCTGGTCGAAGCCTATTCCAAGGCGCAAGGCATGTGGCGTGACAATGACGGCTCGCAACTGGTCTTCACCGACACGCTGGAACTCGACCTTGGTGATGTTGTGCCGTCGATGGCCGGTCCAAAGCGTCCGGAAGGTCGCCTGCCGCTCGAAACCATTGCGCCGAACTTCGCCACTGCGCTTGAAAACGACTACAAGAAGCCTGGCCAGCTGACAAACCGCTATGCGGTTGAAGGCACCGACTTCGACCTCGGTCATGGCGATGTGGCCATTGCTGCGATCACGTCTTGCACCAACACCTCCAACCCGAGCGTGTTGATTGCTGCTGGCCTGCTGGCTCGCAACGCCGTTGCCAAGGGCCTGAAGTCCAAGCCATGGGTCAAGACTTCGCTGGCACCCGGATCGCAGGTTGTTGGCGAATATCTCGCCAAGTCCGGTCTACAAGAGTCTCTGGATGCGCTCGGCTTCAACCTCGTTGGTTTCGGCTGCACCACCTGCATCGGTAACTCTGGCCCGCTGCCAGCGCCGATTTCCAAGACCATCAACGACAAGGGCCTGATCACCGCGGGCGTTCTGTCGGGCAACCGTAACTTTGAAGGCCGTATCTCGCCTGACGTTCAGGCCAACTATCTGGCGTCTCCGCCGCTGGTTGTGGCTTATGCGCTGGCTGGTTCTGTGCAGAAGGATCTCACCACCGAACCTCTCGGCGAAGACCAGAACGGCAACCCGGTCTACCTCAAGGACGTTTGGCCAACCTCTGCCGAAGTGCAGGAGTTCATCCAGAAATACGTCACCCGCGAATTGTTCGAATCCAAATATGCGGACGTGTTCAAGGGCGACGAAAACTGGCAGGCGGTTCAGGTACCGGAAGGCCAGACCTATGCCTGGGACGACAAGTCCACCTATGTTCAGAACCCACCTTACTTTGTGGGCATGGGCAAGACCGGCTCTGGTCTGAAGAACATCAAGGGCGCGCGCGTTCTTGGCCTGTTTGGCGACAAGATCACCACCGACCATATTTCTCCGGCCGGTTCGATCAAGGCTGCCTCTCCGGCGGGTGCTTACCTGACCGGCAATGGCGTGGCTGTTGCGGACTTCAACCAGTACGGTACCCGTCGTGGTAACCACGAAGTGATGATGCGCGGCACCTTTGCCAACATCCGTATCCGCAACCACATGCTTGGTCCAAACGGTAAGGAAGGTGGCTACACCATCCACTATCCGTCCAAGGAAGAGCTGTCGATCTACGACGCTGCCATGAAGTACAAGGAAGAGGGTGTGCCGCTGGTCATCTTCGCTGGCGTTGAATACGGCAATGGTTCGTCGCGTGACTGGGCTGCCAAGGGCACCAACCTGCTCGGCGTCAAGGCTGTGATTGCTCAATCCTTTGAGCGTATCCATCGCTCGAACCTGGTGGGCATGGGTGTTGTTCCGTTCACGTTCGAGGACGGCACCACCTGGGCTTCGCTCAACCTGAAGGGCGACGAAATCGTCACCATCGAGGGTCTGGAAGGCGATATCAAGCCACGCGAGAAGAAGATCGCCAAGATCACCTACTCCGACGGGACCGAGAAGGAAATTCCGCTTCTCTGCCGCATCGATACGCTGGACGAAGTGACCTACATGAACAACGGCGGTATCTTGCAGACCGTTCTGCGCGATCTGGCTGCCTGATCCGCTCTTTTGCTGACATCAAGAACCGCCAGCGGAAACGCTGGCGGTTTTTTTGTGGGATGCATGAAACATTGAAATTTTGAGAGTGTTGTTGAAGATACGGCTGGCCTCACCCCAACGTGACTTGGTATTGATCCATTCGATGCGTATCTTATGACAAGAATGAAGGCATCGCTTGAAACCTCTGGTTTGGTGCTTGTGCAAAATGGATCGCTTCTGATGGTTTTGAAAAGACTTGCGCAAATTTCTGTGTCGCTGCTGCTGTGGGCGATTCTCTATGGTGCCAGCTTGTCTGCGGCACAGGCGCAGGACGACCGTGTTTTCAAAGGCGTTGTTGAGCTGTTTACATCGCAAGGATGTGTGTCATGCCCACCCGCCGACCGTGCGTTTGAGGCGCTGGCAAACCAGCCCGATATTGTCGCTTTGGCCTACCACGTTGATTACTGGAATTATCGCGGCTGGGTGGATACGCTTGGCTCTCCTGATAACACCGCCCGGCAATATGCCTACGCCAAAAGCTTTGCGCGCAGTGGGGTTTACACGCCGCAAGCTGTGTTGAATGGCCAGATGCAAATGAAAGGGACGGATTCGCAAGCTCTGTTTGGGCAGATGGATCGTCTGCGGACCAGCGGCAAGGGGCTGACCGTCAAAGTCAATGCCGCCATTCACGGTGATGCGCTTTCTATCAATATTGGCAAGGGGCAGGGGCAGGCCGATGTTGTTGTGGCCTATTTCAAGCGGCGCAAGGACGTGGATGTTTTGAAAGGTCAGAACAAGGGCCAGCGAATCACCTATTTCAACAGTGTCACGGATCTTCAATCCGTTGGTCTGTGGCGTGGTGATGATATGAATATTTCCCTGCCTGCCAAGGTGTTGCGCACCGATGGATGTGATGGCGTTGCGGTGTTGTTGCAATCCTCTACGCCGACGGGCGAGCCAAGTCAGATTCTGGGCGCGACCATGGTGATGTCATCTTTACCGGATGAGGATGCCTCGTCGTTGAAACCGTAACGATGTGTGGCCAATGGTGGGTCCGGCCAATGCATTGGGGCTGGGGGTAAGGGGCAACGCATCAAACCGGACCCGGACGCTTGCGCGTCACTTTGGGACAAAACTCCCAAAATTGGGCGCTGTTTTGACCAAAATGGGGCACTGCAAAATACTTTCCAAAAGATGGAAGGATTGTGCCTTGAAGATTGCTCTCATGCCTGCCCCTTGCAATTTATGGCCTATCAGGCACACTGTCATCGGTTTGTCATCGATATGCGTGAAGGAGCCAGCATGACCGATCAGCCGGATTTAGCGCGAGAGGGGCATGAACGACAGGCCGGAGGCTCTGCCCCTGTTGTTGACTTGCGGGAATATCGCCAAAATCAGGATCCGCTGCCCGTAACGTTCCACCGCACCGAACTGGATGCCATTTTATGGGTTTATGGCCGCATGGTGGGTGAGGGGGAGTGGCGCGATTATGCGCTGGATCACCTGAAGGACAAGGCGGTGTTTTCGGTTTTCAAGCGCTCAGGTGAAATGCCGCTGTACCGTATTGAGAAAAATCCGAAGCTTGCTGCCAAGCAGGGGGCTTTTTCCGTTGTCAACACCCATGGCATGATTCTCAAACGTGGCCATGACTTGCGACAGGTACTTA
>CAJYRE010000206.1 GCA_913776675.1 Rhizobiaceae bacterium | reverse complement strand
AAAGCCCAAGCACCTTGCGCCTTTGAAAAGAACGCCTTCGCCCCGCCCTTGGCCTCAGTAATGTGGTGGATGAATGCTTCGACATGCTTCGGCGGCAACCATGGCGCACCTGGCTTTACATCAATATCGACGGCTTCAATATCATCCGGGATAACCGCTTTCAGCGCCGCAATGTTGCGCCTAAATTCGGGCTGATCAACACTGGCCCGCTCGGCTTCAGCCAGCTTCGCTTTCACATTACCAGACAGGTATGCATCGGCAGTTTCGAAATTGCCCGCTGGCGTCTTGTAAATCAGCGGTCCCAGTTCATCGACAATCTGGTCGGACGACTTGCCATACAGGCGCGACATCGTGTCCAGATCGACCCTGCCCAGATCATTCAAAACCTGCGCAAGCGCGTCCTTGGCCGTATTGGCGCTGGTTGGGGCGCTGTAAGGCTGCTGGGTGCGCTTGGTGAAGATTGCTGCCTTTTGAGCAGATGGCGCGCGAACAGCCTCCCCGGTGGACTTGGAAACCGCCGCACTGACACCAGCATCGAACTTGTCCTCAAGTGCGCTGATCTGTGGCCAGGTGGGATCATCGTAGAACAATCGCTTATTGGCTGGGAGGTTGATCGGTCCGTGCTTCTTATAAAAGCCGTCATAGAGCGCACTTAGCCGCGCTCTCAGGTTTTCAACCTTGGCTTCACTCGCATTTGGATCAATTTGCGCGACACGCAATCGAGCGAATGCGTCACGAACACGAATCATGCCGGTAACACGTTCGGCGCTTACCCCCGCGATTTCATAGGGTGAGGACTGCACCTCTCCGAGTTTATCAGCGTTGCGCAGATGGATTTTGCCATCTTCAGCAACGAAGAGTGATCCGATAGGAACTGAACTTGCACCGGCTGCGGCATCTTGGTTTTCAACCACGGCACCCGGTTCCGGCATGATATTCTTGGGCAGCCTGTCGATTGCAGCCTTAAGATCACTGGAAAGGTCTTGCCCCTCACGCGCGACAAGGGCTGGTTCATCCGGTCCATACATCGTGCCAAACGCGCCAAAATCGCCCAGCATCTGTTGAGGGTTTTCAACGAAATAGCGGTTCAGTGGGACAGTCTTGCCATCCTTGCCACGGTACTCGCCCACCTCGGTCCATGCCGTGGAGGTTGGAGCCTCACCTTCAGCACGCTTGCGCAAAATCACAATGTCCGTGGTGACTTCGGTTCCAGCATTCTTGAGAAAAGCGTTGTTGGGCAGGCGAATTGCACCAACCAGATCGGCTTGTTTGGCAATCAGCTTGCGGGCATTATCCTTGTTGCCATCCAGAAACCGGCTCGTCACCACCATGGCCAATACGCCACCCGGACGCAGACCAGCCACGGACTTTGCGAAGAAGTAATTGTGGATCGACAGCTTGTTGAGGTTGCGCCGCTCCTTGTCATAGAGCCGTTCAGAGCCGAACGGTGGGTTGCCAATAGCCAGATCGAAATATCCATCCGGCACGCTTAGACTTTCAAAGCCCTTGGGTGCTTGAATATTGGCATCGGGATAGAGGTTTTTGGCGATGTTGCCGGTGATATGGTCCAGCTCCACGCCGGTCACACGGGAACCCTGCTTCACCTCAGCGGGCATAAGCCCGAGGAAGTTGCCAGAGCCAACGGAGGGTTCCAGCACTTGCCCACCTTTGAAGCCAAGGCGGCGGCTGATAGCCCAGACCGCATCAACGATTTCCGGGGATGTGTAATGGGCGTTTCGTGTGGAGCTTTCCGCTGCCCGGTATTCCTCCGGTGTCAGAAGCTCTCGCAGTTCTTTCGCCTGCTTTTCCCAACCTTTCGCAACGCTGCCGTCATCGCGGAAGAAGGCAGACCGCAATCCTCCCCAGCCAACCCACTTGGCGAGAACAGCCTGTTCCTGCCGTGTTGCGCTTCGGCCTTCCTTCTCCAGCGCACGAAGCACCTTTATCGCATTAACGTTTCCGTTAAATTTGGCTTTGTCGCCGCCCTGTCCGATCTGGTCGGCATCGGTGATGGTATAATTGACCGGCTGATTTTGCGCGGGCGTCGCTGCGGATTGGACATCAGCGTGAATATCGCTTATACTCTCGCGTGTGTCGGTTTTGCCGACCTTTAGCGGCGGGGAGGAGGACGCGTCCTTCCAGAGATCGACGAGCCGGACTGTAGAACGCTCGTTGCGCCGCTGTCCTAATTCAAAAGCAGTCATCAACCAGTGCTTTGACTTGCCGTCCCAGTCAAGTCGAATGCCAGCTTTGCTCTGGTCGGAATTTTGAAGGTTTATGCGGTTCTCGCTGCGCGAGACAACTTTCATGCCGTCCAGAAAACCCTGCAAATCCCGCAAAATCTCTGGGTGCCATGCAATCAGCTTGGCAAGGCCATAACCATCACTGTGGCCAGTGCCTTCTTTGCCCCATACAAGATCAATAGGGCCGACTTCGGCATGGTGCAGAGCGCCAATCGCATCACCACTCTGTCTGCGTTCCAGCTCCAGCGCCGCTTCACGCCAACGGCCTTCGTAGCCTCGGAGGATTGGCCCGAACGGTCCTGTTTCGTCTTCGCTTAGGCCGCTTCTTCCGGTGGCAGAAGATATTTCTCCCGCGTCATCTGCCAAGCCTCGTCGTAGCTGTGGCCTTGCTCTTCCAGCGTCGTCATTTCCTGATACGTCTGCTCGGCTGCCTGCTCCAGCGCTTCGTCCAGCTTCCCGGCGTCCGTCAACTGGCGGTACTTGCTCGGCTGGAACTCCTTCCAGTGCGCTTTCGCTAGAGTTTTCCAGCGTTCGAACGCCATCTTCAGCCTCCGTCTTGATCGTGTTAACATCAACCGCATCAACCTTAGCGGCACTCGACATGCCGTCAAATGCACTGGCGCGTGGGTCGTACTTCACGCCCATATACCACGATTTGAGGTATGGTCGCGCGGTTTCTCCAAGATCGGCCAACATCGCTTGCGCATAGGCAGCAAAGGTGCGCGCACCACGTTCGATGTGATAGCCCGCCAGTGTGATACCGGCCTGCATGATTTCCGGGTCAATGCCGCTGTTGAGCTGGTTCAGCTTTGAGCGCAGCAACGCCCGCGCCTTTTCGGCAGCATCGGCGGTAAAAATCTTGTTTTCGCTGACTTGAGGCTTTTCAGCGGGTTTTGCTCTCGCTGACTTCGTGGCCTTCTCGGTCTTTTGCGCCTTTTCGACAGTCTCAATGGTAGCCCCACGGCGCGATGCACCAAGAAGTTCACCCTTGCTCCACGTTGTCGATGAACCTGTCTCCACGTTGGTCACGTGGATGTCGCCACGTTTACCAATGGATGTGACCTTGTATTGCTGACCCGCCTTGGAATAACCGATGTCGGCAGTCGGACGAACAACGTCACCCACTGAAATACCATCAGAGATTGACTGGCTGGGTGATGTTGGCCGTGGGGCTTCTTGAGATTGCTTCGCGGCTGGAGGTGCCGTTTCGACTGGTGACGGAGAAGTAGGACCATTCTGATTATTGCTGGAACCTTTTGCCTTCTCCTTTCCAGCCGCAATCCATCCCTCCATCTCTGCTTTAAGTTTGGAAATATCGTTGTAATTACCGATCTGAATATCGATCAATTCTGGACCACCGACTGCATTGGCAAGGTATTCGTAATCCTCATCGGAAAGGCGGTTTACCCAGTCTTTCAAATCATTCATATGCTTGAGGTGTGGGTGATCTTCCCCAGGCACATAAGGCCGCGACCACTCGTGATGCATTCTCGTTTTTTTTGCTGGCTGATCTGTAGCAGGACGCAACGCCGCAAACGGCACGTCCGTCTTGCCCTCTGAAAGCCACGCCTTGAATTCACCAAGTGTCGTCTGTGTCACGGCACCCATGCCGCCCCAGCCCTTGGTATAGTTGTCCAGATAGGCTTTCTCCGCTGCCTTCTTGCTGTCAAAGCCCAGCATCACCTTGTGTTCGTCAAAATGGCCGTTGGCCTTCTTCTGATCCACCACAAAGACCGGGCTGCCGTCATCCAGCGCGTCGGTACCGGGCTTCACGAATGTGTCGATATGGTCTTTGTCCTTGCCGACTGTTCCACGAATGTAGCCGTAATGGCTCTTCATCTCGACGGACCACGCCTTGCCGTTCGGGTCCACGCCTTTGCGGCTTGAACCGGCAGGGTTCTCAACGGAAATATCCAACCCGCCAAGACTGACGCGGCCAACCTTATAGTTCCCGGCTTCCTTCTGTGCTTGGCTTGGCTCTGGTCGGTCATTCAAAGGTGATGTCGCAGCCTCGTTTGCGGCAGCGTCTACGGCACTGGCAGATGTCTCCGTCTGAGTGCTCACCTCGGCAGCATCAGACCTGAACATCTGGAGCTTCTTCCGAATACCGGGCGTGAAGCCACCCCAAGGCATCTTTTCGCTACGCTTGACACCAGCCAAGTCGAGAATTTTGCGGCGCTCCGGTGCTGTCAGCTCTGCATCCCACCAAACCGCGTCATCGTCGCGGCCTTCGATCTTGCCGCCATTTTCCTTGGCAAATTCCGCCTGCCATTTGAGCAAGCGGCTATCATTCACCGGCGCGACCTTCTGGGGCAGATCAGAACGCGCTGTGCGTGCTGCATTCTCAACGCGATAGCGATAATCATCCGCCATGGCTTCAAGTGCTTGTGGTGAAACCTTAAATTCATTCGCCAACGCGCTGATTTCAGGCGAGTTTACCTTCCCCAAGTCCAGTTGCGATGCGCCCAATGTTCGCTTGGTCAGTTGGCGTTCTGCACCCAAATCATAGAGCCGCGCATGCCGGTCATCTGGGAACTCCATCGTGCGCTGACGTACACGGCGGCTCGTTGGTGATAGCTCTGGTTTGTCTCGCTCAACGGCAGGGTTTCGCTCCAGCTCTTGCGCCTCAACCTCGCGCTCATTGAGCTTGGATACGGCAAGAGCGCCAATCGGCACTTGCACTTCCTTGCCATCTTCGCGGCGAACCAGCGCTTCCTCATTGCCGTTTTCATCCAGCTCGTAGCTCTGCACCTTGGCCGCAAAGCGACCCCCATGCTCGTCATCAACGATCACGCTTTCGCCGGGATTTGGCGCGCCGGGAAACCGCTCGGTGGCTGGCTTTTGCTCAGATTGCGGCGGCAAACCTTCGCTTGTTGTTTCACCGGCAATGGGCGCGGCTGGCTCCAACGCGGGATCGTTTGAATATTCGGGTAATGGCTCTGGTGGCTGTTTGCTTACTGCCTGCGCTTGATCCGGGCTGGCCGCAATCGGCGTGACCTGTTCGCTCGGCACCTGCAAAATCTCACCAGTGCTCGAATCGAGCACAACGATTTCGTCACCCTCATGGCCTTGGACAGTGGCCATGAAGGGTTCCATGCCCTCGGCATCGATCCGCACAGTGGTGCCGGGACGAAGCTTGCCATCAAGCGCGGTGTCCGGCTGCACACCGCCGTTTTGCTGGATCTGCGCTTCTTCCGCCGCCCGCACGGCGCGACCAATCGGCCCACTTGCTGTTGTCGCGGTCTGTGGTTCTGGGGCCTGCGGAGCGGCTTGAGGTTGGGCAGGCTGTTCTGGCTGTGCCTCTTGAGGTTGAGCGTTGGAAGCCTGCTCATCGGTGTGGGCTTCTGCCCGTCGCCATGCACCACCAGCGCCGCCCAAGCCCGCACCCATAGCGCCGCCGACGGCAGCGCCGGACACGGCTGCCTCGGCAATGCCATCCGTTAAGCCCTGCTTGCTGTCCACCCGCTGCATTGCCGCATTCTCGGCAATGGTCTGGCCGACATTCTGTGGCATTTCTTCGAGCAGACCTTCTCCGACGAAACCACGTGCCGCACCGGACGCCACGCGCCGCGCTATCCCGCCGCCAATGCCTTCACCAATGATCTTCGCCAAGGCGCGGTCGCCCAAGCCGCCAAAAATGCCCGTGGCAACACCGGCGGTTACAAAGCCCTGCACCTGTGCATCGTCGGAAACGGCGGCAATCGCCTCCTCCGGCGTTTTGCCCTGAGAGATCAGCGATTTGACAGCATCGGATTGCAAAAGCTGATCACGCGGCATAGCCGCAATTTTCTCTTTGATCGAGAGTGCGGATTGAGCGCCGCCAAGCAGGCCCTCACTGACGCCGCCCGCTATTGTGGCAGTTTTTGCAGCGCTGGCTGCTGCCACCTCTGCGGTTGCGCCAGCAGCGCGTGCTGTCACAAATGCACCACGCGCCAGCAAACCGCTTGGTGCCATCGTGGCCGCCATGGATGGCCCAGACTGTGCGATTTGAAGCATGTACCAGCGTGGGTCAGACAGAGCTCCATTCAGCTCCCATGAATCCTTTTTGAAAACGGTTTTATCGAGTGAAGCCTTGCTCTCATCCGTGAGGCTGGCTGAAGCGTGGTCAATCGCCTGCTGACGCTTCTCGTCCATGGTGGTGCCACCGCCAAGCCAACGGTCGATACGATCAAGCCCCTCATTGATCCGGTCGCCACCCGGAAGCTTCGATATAATCAGCCGCTTGAGGTTACTGCTGCTCTGGGTAGCTTCCGCTGCGCCAATGCCCCACTCCCGCACTAAGTCACCTGCAAGCCCAGTGGACTGGTGATCCTTTTTCCAGCGGGCCTCCAGCTCATCTGCTTGATCATCATCCATTAGCTGGTAGCGACCAGCTTGCCCCATCTCAGCAGCCTGCCGCTCAATTGCCGCGTTGTACTCCTCGTTTGTCAGAGCGGTCTGGTCTTGCAGCGCTCGTGCTGCCGCGTCCGCCTGCCGCTTTGCCGCACTGGCACGTGCTTGCTCGGCGGCAATTGCAAGGGGATTGCCATCATCACCGCCGAAACCTGCCAGCATGTTGCCTTGTGGCGTGTAATTTTCATCAATCACGATAGCGTCGTTGGCTCTGGCCATTCGCCACGAGTCACCGGCCAGCCAACTCGACTGGTTCTCATCCTTCCAGCGTTTTTCACCACTGCCACCAACATTGACCGCCACGGCTTGCTGGCTGCCATGTTTGCGGGCGTTGATGTCCTCAATGTGCCAGTCCTCGTTGCTCAACGGGACATGCAGGCCGTAGTTTGGTGCGTTCTCCCGCACCCAGCTCTTCACGGCTGCGGGTGCGTGCTCAAGGCTCCGTCCATTCCAGCTTAGATCACCGGCCTCTCCACTCTGATGCTTGGAATAACCGGGCTTGGCCACGTAGGCCGACATGCCAGAGGATTTAAACTCACCAGCCCAACGCTCACCGGCCTTGATTGGCCCAAGCTCCGCAACATCTGCCTGCCATTGCGCTCTATCGCGTTGGCTGAAACCATACTTGCCCATATTCCTCGAAATAATCTGGGCTTGGTGTTCTGGCGAACGGTAGGCCGAATACAGGCCAAGGCCTTTGGCAATCTCAGGCGGCGCGTCCTGAAACATGTTGGTCAGCTTGACTGCAAACTCTGGCTTAAGACCCTCAATCGCATCCCGGCCCTTGTCAGATCGGCTCTGCAAGAAGCTACGCGCCAAAGACAACTCATCATCCGCAACTTTCGTTTTCGGCTTTTTGTCGGTGAGGATGGCATCAAACGGGTCGTCACTGCCCGGCTTGCCCTTGTCGCTATCCGAACCAGACCGATAAAAGCGGTGATTGCCGATCTGTGCTGTCTCCGGCATCGACTTGGACCATGACGGCGACACCGAGTTGGCGTGATAATGGTCAGCACCACCAGTCGGATCATCAATCTCGCCAGCAGCCACCTGATCGTAAATCCTTGCTGCCCGCTCACGCATGGCCGGGTCTTGCATGGCTCTGACTGCATCGCGGCCTGGCTTTTCATAGCCGGAAAATTGCTTTGGCTCTCGCACGACGCTTGCGGGATCCATGCCGCGCACACCAGCACGATTTCGAATCACGCTGGCAACTGCGGCCATACCCTCATCGCCTTCGCCACCCGCCTCGGCAATGATCGTGTTGATGATGTCGTCACGGTCGCGGGATTTGATCGGCGCTTGCTTTGGTGCGTTGTCATCCAAGCCCAGACCAATCGAGGCTTGGCTTTTGCCTGTCTCATTGGTCAGCGGTTTTGCAGTGTCATCAGACACGCTGGACTGCGGCTTACCACCATAAAGGTTGAGAGGATCGTTCCAGTCGTCACCAAGACCGAGGACAATAGGCATACGTGTGGCTCCGTTTTAAAGGGGCCGCACTCATGCGCGACTGATATTGAGGCTTTATAGCTTGTTGTCGTTTGGCAATCAAAGGGCGGTCGGCATCTTTTTGGTCATCGGGCTGTATATATTGGCTGTGCAACACTTTTGATATTACAAGCTATTGCTCTCCCCATTTATTCTGTTCCCTGGGGACTGCAACTGGGGTTAAATGATTTATTTGTATTTAAGGTCTTGCTATCGCCGTGCAAGCAAGTTTTACCTACGTATGTCTACTCCAGACAAACAAAAAGCGCCGATGGCGATCAGCGCTTTTTGAATTTCAATGCCAAGGGTTTTGACAGAGAATGTATGTAACTACAAATGCATTCTTAAACGCACTGTCAGTGTGGTCAAGCCCCTTCGGCCCAACCCGTAGGTGGATTATGCAAAACTTACCTGACTTCTTGCAATTTTTCACACTCGTTCGACGCTTTTTCGAATGGGTTAAGCCAAACCGCAGTGCTGCACCATCCGTGACAATCAATGGCAACGTGACGATCATGACGTCATGTGACAACGTTGATCTGAAGTCAAAGATCACGAAGCCATAGAGCAAAAAAGTGAGGCCCGGTTTTCTGGGCCTCACCCTTCGTTTGCCTCACGAAAGCCCCCCAAAAAATCCGCGCCACACCACCCCGCAAACAAATTCCGGCCCTCAAAACTGCCCGAAACCCCGGCAAAGCAACGCATCCACTCCCGCAACAATGCGGCCTTTTAGTCCCTGCGCGCTCTTGGATTGGTCACTGTTTTGACTGTATAATTCCGCTCGGAGAGGCGCTGGATCGCGGCCTTAAAGACCTGTTTGCGAGAGGTGGACGTTTTGCGAAAGAGCACTCTTAAAGGAGAGGATGTCATCAACACGCGCGCAGCGTTTGGCCTATCTCAGCAGGGCTTTGCAGATCTCGTTGGCACATCGCAAGCCCGCACAGTGCGTAAATGGGAGCGCGATGAATGCCGCATACCTGGCCCTGTCGAGGTGATCATCATTGGCTTGCTGACCAGCCGTGCAGTCCGGCGCTATTTTGGCGTATCACTGCCAGATGATCGTGCACATCAATGATGATGGCAGCAAAAAGCCCCGCCTGACAGATCAAGCGGGGCCTCCAAAGTCACGCAATGTCCTCTAATTGGATAGGCGGATCGCGTTCCGGCCTGATAACCACAGGCTGGGTTTCCTCGACCTCAAACCCCAACCGAGCCTGCCGTCCTGTTTTCTTGAGCACTTTTATGCGGCCGACACCCGGCAGCTCAACACTTTGACCAATCTTGATGTCAAGGATCAGCATTGCGGCCTCAACTCTGCATATAGCGGTCAAGCACGTCTGGCCGCAGCTTTGCAAGCTCGGCCTCATACATGACTGAATTGCTGTCACGCAGCCGGTCGAGATAGGCAAACTCGCCACCGTCGGTATCGTCCACATCGGCGGCTGGCACATTGCGCAAGCTCGGTGGTGGATCATCCCGGACAGTCTTTTTGGTGGTGCTTTTGGCAGGTGTATCGGTCTTTGGCTCGACTTTAAGCCCAAACGCCTCCGACAGGGTTTTGGACAACCGCTGATCAGCCTCTTCCAGAATTGACCGCTTCAAGGGGTTCACGGCCTTGGCCTGTAGCTCCCGGACCTCCTGATCAAGGAGCTTATTCAGCTTGGGATCACGATAGTGCGGCTTGTCGCGCAAGAACTCATCAACGGTATCGCGCCAGTCTTCGATTGCCACCTGTTGACGGCTTTTGGCTATGATCTCTGTCTCTTTAAGCTTGTCGAGCTGCTGATCGAGAGGTTTCAACGCCTCTCGATACTCTTTTGCGGTTAAATCGCCATCGTCGAATTTTTGGGCAAGGTCATCACGTTCCCGCTCAATCGCTTGCTTTTTATCCTCATGATCATCGGGCAATATCCAGTTTGGCGGGCGCTCGTTTGTGCTGTCTGCCTGCACCTGCTGCGTATCTGGTGCTTGGTCTGGCTGCTCTGCCTCTGCGCTGGTTTGAGCGCTGGTATCGGCAGCGGCCTCGTCATCTTGATCCTGATCCGCGCCACCATCTGCCTCGTCGTCATCGGCAGCACCATTGCTGGCGTCGGCATCGTCTTCGGCGTCATTTTCTTCGCCATCGTCCGCACCATCGCCTTCATCTTCCATCAAGCCTTCCAGCTCTTCTTCCGTCAATAGCGCTTTCTGTTGGTCAGTCAAACCACTCATATCTCTCTCCTTACATGCCAAGCCCCACCGCCTGCTCTGGGCGGTTGGGTGCGGGTTGTGATTGTGCTTGTTGTTGGGCTTGCTGCTCTTGCGCTGCCTGTGCCTGCATCTGCTGCACTCGCGCCTGCTGTTGAGCCTGCTGCTCACCCTCGGTGCGGCCAACATAGCCAGCCTCATGCAGCATCATGTCAGCGACATCAGCGGTACCGGGAGCAGCGGTTACAGCATTGGCAGCATCAATGGCGCTGCGCTGCGCGTCGATATTGATCTTCGAGACTTTGGCCTTGATTTCCTCGGCTTGAGCCATGGTCTTTTCCGCGTCAGCCTTGAGCTTGGCCAGTTGGGCCATCTGGGTTTCCATCGCGGTCTGCTGTTGTGCGGCTTGGGCCTGCTGTTGGGCGTTGGCGTTCGGGTCTTCACCCTCTTCGTCTGGGTCGCGCATCCCAGTGACCTGGCGGATGCGCTTGACCAGCTCATCACGATTCGGCACGTCCATTTCCTCGATCAACAGATCGAGGGTGACGATTGCGACTTGCGGCGAAAGCGGCACGATCTTGGCCAGCATGTCCATCAACGCCGCCACCTGAGCCTGACGCTGGCTTGCCCGCCAATCCTGCTCGTCAATGACAAAATCCGCCTTGCTGCGGATAATGTCGTTTTCGGGCAGCCCATCATTGACAGTGGTGTAATCCGGCTTGCCGCGAGAATTCGTGATGCGGAACTGTTTCCGCCGATCCATGAACTGTTCGAGTAATGAAAGCTGCTTCTCGCCCTGAAGCTGGCGGGCCAGCCGCAAGTTGTCGAACAATCCGCTGGTGGAAAGTGAGCCTTGCTCCTGTCGCGCCTGAATGGCGACACCAGACACAGCATTGGTGCTGCGGCCAAGATTTTCATCGGTGACGCCGCCGACCTGCTGCACCATCTGTATATCGCGGCTCATCATATCGAGATGGGCCGCAGCAAGGTCACGGTCCGCGTTGAGTGTCAGTGCTTTACCTTGGTTTTTGACAATGATTGCGTCTGGCCTTGCCAGCTCTTCGACAAAAGCATCAAAATCGGCCACCGCGCCCTCATCCATGATGACCTTGTTGCTCGACAGAATATGCAGCGCTTTCGATGCACGTTTATTGATGTCCACCTGCAAGTCACGGATGTTGCGGATCAACCCGTACGGCATGTTGTCCCGGCCCCGCCGCTTGTTCCAGATCGGCGTAAACGGGTATCTGTTGTGTCTGTAAGGCGAGGGGGCCAGATACAGCAAACCAGTCGTGGTCATCAGCGCCACATACATGCGCATGGCTGGCCGCTCGACGATTTCCGCTTCACCGCTTTGAATTGCCTCTTGATGGCCAGGCGACAGCTCGTCAAAGATTTCACCGGCAAACATGCCGCCGCGCATCTTCTTGGTCTGCACGGGCATACGGAACCATACCTCGATAATTCGAAGACGGCGGCGTTGATAGCCAGTCACCTGATCGTTCAGATAACCACTCTGGCCTTGGCCGGTACTATCCAATTCGCCGCTATCCATGGCCTCATCGCCATAGCTATCGATACTGCTCCAGCCC
>CAJYRE010000205.1 GCA_913776675.1 Rhizobiaceae bacterium | reverse complement strand
ATTGGAAAGGCGAGATCGGCCATTCCACAAGAGAACGCACAGGCTTCGACACGCTCAACGAACGAATTGAAGCAAGAGGTAAGCGACAGATCGATCTCCCCCCTTGAGGGGGAGATGCCTGGCAAGGCAGAGGGGGTAACATCCCCACCACTATTTCCATCAGTCCAAAACCTCACTGCCCAACCGTGCTGTTCCAAGCCTTCAGCCACGCATCCCGATTGTCCAGCGCCACAGCCGAGGGAATAAGCTTGAGGCTTTTCGCCGTGTCCTCGCCATAGGTGATGTTGTTGGCAACCGCGTCCGACACCTTCACTTCCTTGTTGGCCGGGCTATCCACCAGCTTCTCCGCAAGCTTGGTCTGCACCTCGGTGGAGAGCCAGAAATCCATAAATTGCAGGGCCAGATCTTGGTGTTTGGAACCCTTGGTCAGCACCATCACATTCATGCCGCCGGTCTGGCCTTCCTTCGGTGTGGCCCAGCCGAGCGGCAGGTTCAGCTTGGTAAAGGGCGACCACGAGAAGCGGCCAATGGGAGCGGCCCAGATTTCTTCCTGCTGCATCAGCTGCACAAGCTGCGAGGATTTGACGTAGAAGGTGACGATGTCATCCTTCTTTTCGCCCAGTGCTTCAATCGGAGCCTTCAAATCCGGGCTGTCCTTGCCCATGGCTTTGCCCAGCATGTAGAGCGCTGGCGGGCCCTGGTTGGTGGAAATGTTCGGGAAGGCCACATGCGAGGCATATTCCGGCTTCAACAGATCAGCCCAGGAGTCGATCTTCATCTTGTCGGTGCGATAGACAATCGAGGTGGCGTAGAAGGTGTAACCTACGCTCATACCATCGCCATTCGGGTCTTTGGCGATGTCATAGAGCTTGTTGAAATTGGCAAGTTTTGCAGTATTGATCTTGTCGATCAGACCGGCGCGGCTGGCCTGAAGCGCGTCGGCCATGGAAACAACGGCCATATCCACCACGGGATTGGCCTTATTGGTTTCCATTTTCGCCAGGCGCTCAACGCTGTTACCGGTTTCAATCACCAGTTTGCAGCCGCATTTCTGCTCAAACGGGGTGTAGACAATCTCCTTATATTCATCCTGCGCAAAGGCGTAGACCGAGATTGTCAGGGTTTTCTCTTCAGCATGCGCAGTGCCAGCCAGCAGCGCCAAAGCCGATACACTCAAAATTGTCTTCAGCATGTTCCTGTTCCTCTTTTATGATTAGAAAGCGGTTGTCGGTGCCGGACCGCAGCTCTGGCGGATCACTAGAGACATTGGCACACGGGCATTGTCATCGGTTGGTTTGTCGCGCTTGCCGTCGATTTTTTCAGCAATCGACGTTATGGCGATATCGGCAATGCGCGGCATATCCATGCGCACGCTGGTCAGCGCAGGCGTAATCACTGAGCCCCAGAAAAGATCATCAAAACCAATCACTGTGGCCTCTTCCGGCACGCGAATATTGGTGCGGTGCAGCTCTGTCATGGCCCGCAAGGCATGCACATCCGAAACAGCGGCAAAGGCTGTGGTGCCAGTTTTGACCTTTTCGGCTAACCCCAGAAGCGAGCCTGTCCCATGCTCGGCCTCATGGCGCTCAATCCACAACACTTCAACCTCCGCTTTGCCGGACAGGCTGGAGCGGATACCGCCAATGCGGTCGTTTTGCACGTTGGATGCCGGGTTATTGCCAATCAGGGTGATTTTGCGATGACCCAGCGCGGAGAGATGCGCGCCTACCAATGCGCCGCCCTGCCAATGGTCGGCAGACACCGTATTGCCCGGAGTGGAGGGGCTATCAATCACCGCAAAGGGAATATCGACGCTGGCAATGCGCGTGCCGCGCCGTGGCACAATGATCAGCCCATCCACGCCGCGCTCAATTAGCCGGTTGATGGCTTCGGTCTGAAGGGTGACATCGCCGCGCGAATCCGCAATCAGAATGCCATAGCCTGCTGTGTTTGCCGCCCGTTCAATGGCTTGGGCAATTTGTGGAAACAGCGGGCTGGCAATATCGGGCAGTACCAGCCCCAGCACACCGCTTTTGCCGGTGCGCAAGGCGCGCGCTGCCTGACTGGGCACATAGCCCATGGCATCGGCCATCTCCCGAATGCGTGGAACGAGGCTGGCTGAAACCCGCCCTTTTCCAGACAGCGCATTGGACACCGTTGCCACCGACACGCCCAAGGCCCGGGCAATGTCGCCCAGATTGGCTGCCTGTTTGGAAGATGGCGTGACCGACATGGTCCATTGCCCTATTCAAGAGTGATTAATCGTTTAATCACTCTTGAATAGGGCAGTCTGCACCGTGATGTCAACGCTGGTGTTGTGAAGGGGCTAAAACGTGGGCGGCGTGCAGGCGCTGATCACTTCGCAGGGCACAGGCCCCACACAGCGGAAGCGGTGGGGACGATGGCTTTCAAAATAATAGGCGTCGCCGGGGCCGAGGATGCGGCGCTCGTCATCCACGGTCACTTCCAGCCGTCCGGACAGGATAATGCCGCCTTCTTCACCTTCATGGGTCAAAAGCACTTTGCCGGTGTCTGCGCCGGGCTGATAACATTCTTTGAGAATTTGCAGGCTGCGGCCAAACAGATTATCGCCCACCTGCCGATAGGAAAGATTGCCCTTGCCAATTTCGGTCAGTTCATCAGCGCGGTAAAAAGCCTTGTGCGGCTTTTCCGGCTCGAAAGCGAAAAACTCTGCAAGACCAATCGGGATGCCATCGAGAATCCGTTTCAAGGCACCCACGGATGGGTTGGCGGCATTGGATTCGATCAAGGAGATGGTGGAATTGGTCACGCCTGCGCGCTTTGCCAGTTGCCGCTGGGAGAGATTGTGGCGCATTCGCAAATGGCGAAGCCGGTTACCAATATCGACCGTCATGGCTGATCCGTTTCAGGTGTTCGAAATATCGCAAACATAAACAGAGGTCATCAAAGATTTCAATGATTTGATTTTTACAAGAAAAGGACTTGTTTCAAAAATAAAATCATGGCGGTGATACAACCATCAAAGGAGATTCCCATGACCGCTCATTCCAAACCCAATTCGCCCGGCCTCGACAGTTTCTGGATGCCCTTCACCGCCAATCGCCAGTTCAAGGCAGCACCACGTATGCTGGCCGGTGCCGAGGGCATGTATTACACCTCTGTGGATGGCCGTACGGTGCTGGACGGAACAGCCGGTCTGTGGTGCGTCAATGCTGGCCATGGTCGCCGCCAGATTTCGTCAGCGGTGGAAAAACAGTTGATGACGCTGGATTTTGCGCCCACGTTCCAGATGGGCCACCCTATTGCTTTTGAATTTGCCGAGCGTTTGGCGGAAATTGCCCCCGGGGAGGGCGAAAACAGGCTGGATCGGATTTTCTTCACCGGCTCCGGCTCGGAATCGGTGGATACGGCGCTGAAAATTGCCATTGCCTATCAGCGGTCGATCGGTCAAGGCACCCGCACACGGTTGATCGGGCGTGAGCGTGGGTATCATGGTGTTGGTTTTGGTGGCATTTCCGTGGGCGGTCTGGTCAACAACCGTCGCGTTTTCCCGCAGATTCCAGCCGACCATCTGCGTCATACCCATGATCTGGACCGCAATGCATTCGTGAAGGGGCAGCCGGAATATGGGGCGGAACTGGCGGATGATCTGGAGCGTTTGGTGGCGCTGCATGGGGCCGAAACCATTGCGGCCTGTATCGTTGAGCCTGTGGCGGGTTCCACGGGTGTTCTGATTCCGCCGAAGGGCTATCTGGAGCGCCTGCGCGAGATTTGCAGCAAGCATGGCATCCTGTTGATTTTCGATGAAGTCATCACCGGTTTTGGCCGCCTTGGCAGCCCGTTTGCCGCCAATTACTTTGGCATTACGCCAGACCTGTTCACCACCGCCAAGGGCATCACCAATGGCTGCATTCCCATGGGTGCTGTTTTTGCCAGCCGCAAGGTGCATGATGCCTTGATGCATGGGCCGGATGGGCAGATCGAACTGTTCCATGGCTATACCTATTCCGGCCACCCTACGGCCTGCGCTGCGGGTATTGCCACGCTGGACATCTACCGCGATGAATCGCTGCTGACCCGTGCAACGGATGTGCAGGATGCCTGGCATGAGGCCATCCATTCGCTCAAGGGCTTGCCGCATGTGATTGATATTCGCACCATCGGTCTGATTGCGGGCATTGAGCTGGCCCCGCGTGATGGCGCGCTTGGCAAGCGGGCCTATGAGGTCTTCGTCGATTGCTTCGAGAAGGGTCTGCTGATCCGCGTGACGGGTGACATCATTGCCCTGTCGCCACCGCTGATCATCGAAAAATCTCAGATCAGCGATATTGTGTCGATTCTGGGTGAAGCCCTGAAGCGCGCTGCCTGATTTTTGATTTTCCCCATGGTTGTTCAGTGACCATGGGGAAAATCGCTTTGCCATCGAGATGATGGCGTAAAATTGATCTATGTCATGTTGTGGCGCGCAGGAACGATTAAACAGAGACTGTAAATACACGTATTTCAGGTTTGATCGTGACATTGAGCAAAAAACGAATCGTGGATCCCGGTGCTGCGCGGCTGAAACGCATTGAAAAGACCATTGCGCCTCAGCTTCGTCAGGCGGGATGGCTGGCCTTCTGCGCAAGTCTTCTGGCTTTGGGGCAAAGTCTGCTGGTCGGAATCAGCCTGGGGGCGCTGGCGACACAGGCGGTTGCGTCTGTCGCCGCCGTTCCGGCTGTTGTCCTGTATATCTGCGTCGGTTTTTTGCGCCATGGTCTGGATGCTTTGGGCGGACGCATTGCGTTTCGGGCGGCCCAAACGGTGATTGCCAGCGAGCGGCAGACCCTGCTGGAGCGGGAAAGCCGGATTTCGCCTCTGTCTGGCGATGGTGTTTCATCCGCTGTTGGCGCGCAATTGATTGCCAACAAGCTTGATCTTCTCTCTCCCTATCTGTCCCGTTATCATATTGCCGCCTTCAAAACCCGCACCGTGCCCTTTGTTATTCTGGGTGTGACGGCATGGTATTCCTGGGTGGCGGTGCTGATTTTTATCGTGGCGGGGCCTTTGATTCCTGTGTTCATGGCTTTGATCGGCTTTGCTGCCCGCGATGCCAGCCTGAAACATCTCAAGGAAACCGGTACGCTGAATGCGCTGTTGCTCGAGCGTTTGAATGCGTTGGTGGACATCAAGCTGCTGGATGGCCGTGATACGATGGTTGCGCAGTTTTTTGAGGCTGCTGATGGCTTGCGCCAACGCACAATGGCGGTGTTAAAAATTGCCTTTTTGTCTTCCACCGTGCTGGAATTGTTTTCGGCCATCGGCATTGCTCTGGTCGCCGTGTATGTGGGCTTTACTCTGCTGGGCTCGTTGAATTTTGGCACCTATGGTGTGCCGCTTGAGGTGGGCAGTGGTATTTTCCTGCTGTTGATGGCTCCGGATTTTTTCGCGCCCTTGCGGGAGCTGGCCTCGGCCTGGCATGATCGCGCCGCCGCCCTTGGTGTGGCGGAAGAGTTGGCCGAACTCGAAACCAGACCGCACAGTTTCATGCTCGGCTCTGGCGTGCTGGAGCCGGTGTTGCAGGGCGCAATCTCCATTCAAACCAGTGGCCTGTGTTATGCACGGCCGGATGGCGGCATGATCCATTATCCGGATTGCCATATCCGGGCTGGTGAAGCGGTGGCCATCACCGGCCCCAGCGGCATTGGC
>CAJYRE010000204.1 GCA_913776675.1 Rhizobiaceae bacterium | reverse complement strand
GCATTTTGCCGAGCATGTGGATGGCGATGTGCTGTTTGCGGCCTTCACTGGCAAGGCGGCGCAGGTGTTGCGCTCCAAGGGGGCCACCACGGCGCGCACCATTCATTCGCTGATCTATCGACCGCGTGGCGAGGAAGAGGTGGAGGACGAGGAAACCGGCAAAACCTCCATGGCTCCGATGTTTTCGGTCAATCGCCAAAGCCCGGTGGCCAAGGCGGCGTTGATTGTCATCGACGAATGCTCGATGGTGGATGAGCAGCTTGGTCGTGATTTGATGAGTTTTGGCACACCGATTCTGGTGCTGGGCGATCCCGGTCAGTTGCCTCCGGTGTCGGGTGGTGGGTTCTTTACCGAGCAGGAGCCGGATTATCTGCTGACAGACATTCACCGTCAGGCACGCGATAATCCTATCATCCAGATGGCCATGCAGATTCGGGAGGGCAAGGAGATTGCTCACGGCGATTATGGCAATGCCGCACGGGTGATTTCCAAGCACGAGGTCACGCAGGATCTGGTGCTGAATTGCGATCAGGTGCTGGTCGGCACCAACAAAACCCGCCGCCGCTATAACAAGCGTCTGCGGGAGTTGAAGGGTTTTACGGCAGATTATCCGCAATCCGGTGACAAGCTGGTGTGTCTGCGCAATGATCAGGTCAAGGGCCTGCTCAACGGCTCGCTCTGGCACGTGATGACCTGTTCGCGCGAGACCGTGAAGCCAGGCATGAACCTGCTGATCAAGCCCGAAGACGATGATATGGATCGTGGTGCTGCCAAGATCAAATTGCTGAAGGCTGCCTTTGAGGATATTGAAACGGAAATTCCGTGGAATACCCGCAAACGTTATGACGAATTTGATTATGGCTATGCCCTGACGGTGCATAAGGCTCAGGGTTCGCAGTGGAACAATGTGGTGTTGTTTGATGAAAGCTGGGCCTTCCGCGATACGCGCGAACGCTGGCTCTACACCGCTGTAACCCGTGCCGCAGAAACGCTCACCATTGTTCGTTAAGCAGCTTTGCTGGAAATGGTTTTGAGCTGTCGCATTTCCGAACGCAAAACCGCTAGGCACTTTTGCTGGAAATGGTTTTGAGCGGTCACATTTCCGAACGCAAAACCGCTGCGCACTTTTGCTGGAAATGGTTTTGGGCTGTCGCATTTCCGGACGCAAAACCGCTACGCACTTTTGCTGGAAATGCTTATGACGCAATCAATCCCAGCAAGACCGCTTTGGCCACAGCCTGAAAGCGGTTGGAGGCGTTGATTTTGCGCATGATGCTGACTTCCAGGGATTGCACGGCTTCTGGTGTCATTTGCATGGTGCGCGCCAGCCTGATCTGGGTATAGCCTTCGGCCATCAGCATCAGGCATTGCTGTTCCAGCTCGGTGAGGTGAACATTGGGCAGGGATTTTTCCTCCGCTGCTGTGTTGTCATCCTGCTGATGGGACATCAGACTGTTGATCTGGCGCATTTGCCGCAGCATGGTCGATTGTGAGGCAATCAATTCGCGTTTGCGTTCTTCCAGTGCTGCGGCCAGCAGCCTATTGGCTTCAGCCTGTGTGGTGACGGCTTGAAGATCAGCCAGCAGATCCTGAATGGCTGCAATCGGCATCCCGGTTTCACGGCAGGCATTGATCAGGGCCATGCGCCGTATATCACGGTGATAATAGACCCGCATCAGCCCCATGCGGCTGGCGGAGAGCAGGCTTTTTTCCTCATAAAAATGCAGAGTGCGGTGGGTGACACCAAACAGATTGGCCATGTCCGAAATGGCAATCGGCTCCGGTGGCAAATCATCAGGCATGGGTAGCTCTGGCAGAAAACTCAATGTGGCGTGCAGGTGGGCATTTGCTTTTGAGGGGGAATTCGAATGCTCAATATGTAATCGCATTGGATACGTCTCCGCTTCTCGGCTTGTGTCTGCTTTGCGTTTTTGAGGCGTTCGACGCCCTCCCGAATCATCTTTTTTAACCACTTAGGTATCATTGTTTTTTATAAAATACAAATATACATCCGTCTTGTTATGTATCTTTATGGTTGTGTCTCTGCTTGTCTTGGAGTTCTCTTTTTTTGAAGATTTTTTTGGTTTATTCTGTTCTAAGTATTTGAAAATTTGTTGAATATATTCATAATTGAGATTCTGGAGGTGTTTGTCGCTTTCTCGGATGGATTGAAATTCCATAAGGCTTCTCAAGCAAGAACCATACCAACTTTGCGAGCTTTTGTTTTGAGTGCAATTCATGAGGGTGTTGGGCGGATTTTGCCATGCCGCCCCAAGCCGCCATCAATATCGATTTTCCATGGATGAATCACATAATCTCATTGGCGTTTCTGTTTGCAACGTTTTACAGACTATGGGTGGATACCTTGCTTGATGCGGCTGGGTGATCCTTCAAGACAAATGGATTTTGTACAATGGCAGCCAAGCTTTCCGTTAATCTCAATGCCATCGCCATGCTGCGCAATCGGCGTGATCTTCCATGGCCGGATGTCGGCCATTATGGCCGTCTGGCACTCCAGGCCGGGGCTTATGGGTTGACAGTCCATCCAAGGCCCGATCAGCGGCACATCCGGTTTTCCGATCTGCCCTTGTTGCGCGCGTTGATTGATGATGAATTTCCGCAGGCGGAATTCAATATTGAAGGCTATCCCACGGAAGAGTTTATGGCATTGTGCGAGGCGGCCGAGCCAGAGCAGGTCACGCTGGTGCCGGATCATCCATCGCAGGCCACATCTGACCACGGCTGGGATTTTGTGGCCCATCAGGAACTGTTGAAACGTGTTGTCGGGCGCTTGAAGGCCAAGGGCATGCGCGTGTCGCTGTTTGCCGATGGCGATGGAAAGGAAGAATCCGCTGTTGCTGCCCACACAACGGGCGCAGACCGTATTGAGCTGTACACAGGGCCTTATGGTGGCTGCTATGATGCGCCGGATAAAGCCGCCCACGAGATTGAACAGCTTGGCAAAACGGCGGACATGGCAAAAGAGCTTGGCCTGGGTGTCAATGGTGGGCATGATTTGACCGTTTCCAATCTACCAGCCTTGGTCAAGCGCATTCCCTATCTGGCGGAAGTGTCGATTGGTCATGGTTTGACCGCCGATGCGCTGGAATTTGGCATGGGTGAAACCGTGCGGCGGTTCCGTCGTGCCTGCGGTGAAACTGTATAAGGCAAAAGATGGCGGGAGCCACTGGCTCCCGCGCTGTTGTTATCATCCGGCAAGGGCGGCCTTGTTGGCCTCCAGAAACGCCTTGAGCGAGATGAGCGGTGTACCGCTGAGCTTGGCGGCCTCACCTGTGATTACGGCGAGATCGCCGGCACGAATGCCTGCATCAATCGACACAATCATCTCGGCGACATTGGCGGGCAGGCCCGCGCCATTCAGACCACCAAGCAATTGCTCATCGCTGACATGGACAACCGCGAGCGGCCTGCCGGAAATCTCTCTGACCAAGGCCGCAATCTCTTCTGTTGTATAGCCAACATCGCCGCCGAGCGAATAGATGACGTTTTCTGTCGCTGGTTTGGCAAGGCCTGCGGCAATCGCGCGGGCAATGTCTTCGCGGGCAATATAAGTGACGCGGCCGTCAGCGGCTGAGGAATACCATGTGCCCGTGGCAAGGGCCGAGGGCAGGGACATGAACAGGTTTTCCATGTACCAGCCATTGCGGAAAATGGTATAGGCAAGCCCGGATGCCTTGATGGCCTCTTCAGATGCCTGATGCTCTGGCGCAAAGATGACTTTTGACGTTTCAGGGCCAAACATCGAGGTATAGAACAGCCGGCCAACGCCTGCTTTGCGGGCCGCTTCAA
>CAJYRE010000203.1 GCA_913776675.1 Rhizobiaceae bacterium | reverse complement strand
AACGCCAGCTATGAAACCGGCAATGCGGAACTCTACATGGCCGCCAACTATGCCTTCCATTTCGAAATTTATCGGGCTGGCCGCTCAGAGGTGCTGACGCATCTTCTGGAAAGCGTGTGGATGCAGTTTGGCCCCTTCATGCGCACGGTCTACGGCATGGTGGGCACGGCACGGCTAACCGATAAGCACGAAATCGCCATCAACGCCATTGAGCGGCGCGACGTCACTCGACTGAAACTGGCCATTGAGGCAGACATCCTCGACGGCATGGACCTGCTTGGAAAAGCCATCTTTGCGCAAACGCGCGATCATCCGCTTTCCATGGACCGGCCGAGAGTTTGTCAGGGAAACGTGGAACCCGGTTCGACTGAACAGACAAACGAAAACGAGAAAATCGAGAGGCCGTCTGGTTCAATCTGAACCTGACAGAAACTCAGCGAAGGTCCAGCATATCCGGCAGCGAAATCTGACCCCAATAGCCATCATCAAAAAAATAAGGGAGAACACACAGTGGCATCTTCAGCTCCAGCCAAAGCACCCATGGGTAAAAGAGTGGTACGAGCCGCCCTCGAAACCCTTCTTGCAAGCGAAAACGCGCAATACAGCGCCCGGCGACCCCGCTCTTCTGCCAGAGCCTCGCGCCATGCCAAAGGTGGCTTTGCAGGCGGTGTGCCGATGCACTGGATGCGCGATTGGCCGCAACCCTTTCCCATGGTGATTGAGGCGGCTCAGGGCAACCGCCTGCGCGACATTGACGGCAATGAGATTGTCGATTTCTGCCTTGGTGATACCGGGGCCATGTTTGGTCATGCTCCGGCTCCCGTCATGCAGGCCATGCGCCAGCAGGAAAGCCGCGGACTGACCTATATGCTGCCCTCAGCCGATGCAGACCGGGTGGGAGAACTTTTGCAAGAGCGCTTCGGCCTGCCCTGCTGGCAGGTGGCCGTGACGGCCAGCGATGCCAACCGGTTTGCTCTGCGCGCGGCGCGCGCCGCGACAGGGCGCAAGCGCATTCTGGTTTTTGACGGCTGTTATCACGGCACTGCCGAAGACACGCTGGTGGACCTCATTGATGGCAAGACCGTGGCCCGGCGCAGCCTGTTGGGGCAGGTGCAGGACCCCAGCCTGACAACGGTGATGATTCCCTTCAATGACCGGGGCGCTCTAGAAGCCGAACTGGCAAAAAACGACATTGCCTGCGTTATCGCAGAGCCGGTCATGACCAATTGTGGCATGATTCTGCCACAAGAGGGCTTCTGGGCATTTCTGCGTGAGGCCACCCGCAAGGTTGGCACACTGCTGCTGCTGGATGAAACCCACACAATTTCCACAGGCCCCGGCGGCTATGGGCG
This sequence comes from Rhizobiaceae bacterium, assembly GCA_913776675.1. Lineage (GTDB taxonomy): Bacteria > Pseudomonadota > Alphaproteobacteria > Rhizobiales > Rhizobiaceae > Allorhizobium. The sequence goes on along the minus strand of CAJYRE010000203.1, from coordinate 7,071 downwards.
GGCGCACAATCTGGATTTCGATCTTTTTGTGCTGGGCAAGCCCGTGGCGGGCGGGCTTCCCGCTGCCGTGTGGGGCATGACGCAGGCGGTGAATGACCGGCTCTTTGCCTCGCGCCCGGAATCGGAACATGGCCATTCAGGCATTGGCACAACATTGGCTGGCAATGCATTACAGCTTGCCTGCATGCGCGCCACACTTGAAGAACTCATGACACCGGCAAATTATGAAAAAATGCTCTCTGGCGCAGCACGCCTGGATGCGGGCATTCAAGAGCTGATCGCTCACCATGGCCTTGCCTGGCATACGGCACGGGTTGGGGCACGGCTTGAGGTGGTTTTCAGCCCTGCCCCTGTAACAAATGCTGCCGAAGCGCGTGCGGTGGCGGATGCTACACTGGAAAGCGTTCTGCATGTTGCGCTGCTCAATCGCGGCTTCCTGCTGACACCCTTCCATAACATGATGCTGGTCAGCCCGGATACGACCGAGGCCAATATAACCGATTTCCTCGCCGCCTTTGGCGACGTTTTGAACCTGTTGCCGCTGGAGGCTGCACAATGAGAAAGATTGACGCGCCCGCACGGCCAAAAGCACCAGAGTTTCGGGCTTCAAAAGACGAATTGCAAAACTTCCTGAAGGCTCACCCCGAGATTGAAGCCTTTGATCTCATGCTGATCGACCCCAACGGCATCGCCCGCGGCAAGACCGTGCGCCGCCACGAAATTGAAGCCATATGGGAAAACGGGCGCAATCTGCCGGGATCAATCCTGGGGCTGGATGTCACAGGCGAGGATGTTGATGAAACAGGCCTTGTCTGGTCGGACGGTGACGCCGACCGCTGCGCCTGGCCGCTGCCCGGCTCACTGGCTCCGTCGCTTTGGACCCATCCGCCACGCGGGCAATTCCGGGTTACGCTGCATGAAATGGATGGCAGCCCCGTTTGGGCTGACCCGCGGCATGTGCTGCAACGGCAGATCGATGCGCTGGCAGCCCGCGGTTTGAGCGCCATTGCCGCCTTCGAGCTGGAATTTTATCTGATCGATGCCAACAGCGACACGGATGAACTCCAACCGGCGCGCCTGCCGCTAACCGGCAAACGACCGTTCGGAACCAATGTTTATTGCGTTGAAGAACTGGATCGGCTGGAACCGTTCAGCCGCGACCTTTACCACGCCGCCGCGGCACAGGGGCTTCCGGTTGAAACGCTGATTTCAGAATATGCCCCCGGCCAGTTCGAGCTGACCCTGCACCATGGAGATGTGATGCAGGCGGCGGAAAATCTTTTGGCGCTCAAGCATCTGCTGCGCGGTGTGGCGCGCCGCCACGGCATGCAGGCCTGCTTTATGGCCAAGCCTTTCGCGGATCGCGCTGGCTCTGGCATGCACATGCATGCGAGCCTGTGCGACCGTGACGGACACAATCTGTTTGCCGATCGTGATGGCGCTCTGTCACCAGAGCTGCTGGCCGCCATTGGCGGTCTGCTGGAGACGATTTCGGAAAGCATGGTGGTCATGGCACCGCATCATAATTCTTGGCTGCGGTTCTCTGCCCGCAGTTATGCTCCAACAACGCCAAACTGGGGCATCAACAATCGCGGCGTTGCCGTGCGCGTGCCGGCTGGCGCACCGGGCGGACGACATCTGGAGCAGCGACTGGCTGGTGTTGATGCCAACCCTTTCCTCGTGGCCGCCATCACCCTTGCTGCCATGGTGCGGGGTGTGGAAAAGCAGCGAGACCCCGGACCACCGGCTGAGGGCAATGGATCGGCAGCGGGCGACGCGCCTGCCCTGCCCCAGAACTGGACGGATGCCATCAACAGCGCCCAACACTCGGCCTTTCTCAAAGATGTGCTGGGCGAAACGATGCACCGCGTTTTTCTGGCAATTAAACGGGCTGAGGCCGCCCGCTTCGCGGCCTATGTTTCACCCCTCGATTACAAGCTCTATCTCGAAACCGTATAGAGTTTGTCGGGAACAGGTGGAACGGCTTCCCACTTTTCGGCCTACTGTGGTCTAAGGCGCTCCGGTTTTTAAAGTATTTCAGTGTTTTACCTGAACACTGAAATACTTTAACTCTTTGTTTTCAAGCATTTCCGGACGGAAAATCGCTGAGCGCTTTTCAGGCGAATGCTTTAGAGTCTGCCAGGTTCAAATTGAACCAGACAGACTCTAGACGCTTTTGTTTTCGTTTGTCTTTTCGGGAAAACCGGATTCCACTTTTCCCTGACAAACTCTAGACCGGAGCTTCCCACAATTCGATATAGACGTGTTCAGCATCATCGGCTTCGGCAAGGGCTGTACCAAAATAGACCGCATCGCCAAGATGGCGGTGCTTGCCCTCTGGTACTTCAAGCTCGGCCCGGGTGCGCCCGAAATAGCTGCCGTCCGGCTGCTCAACCATTCTGCCAGCATTGGTGATCATCACGGGCGTGCCATCGTCCAGTTCCAGACAGTACCGTGCCTCGATGGCATAGGTACCATCCGGCAAGCGAAGCGCAAAATCCGCCCCACCGGGAAGAATACGCCCCTTCCAGCCAGCACCGTGGGCTTCGCCGCCGACAATGGGGAACATGGCGCGGGTGGTGCCCTGTGTCGTAGCGAATTCAAGCGCCGGGCCAAGGTCAGCGCGGATAACGCAGGCTTTGCGCACCGTTGGCTCGGCCAGGGTGCGCTTGGCCCCCAGCGTGGTCATGTCGGCTGAAACGCTCTCAGGCTTCATGGGTGATCCTCCCGTCACAGACAGTCATGCGGATGCCAATATCGGCAATTTGGTCAACAGGTGTGGCCTCGATATTGGCGGAAAGCAGCACAAGGTCTGCCAACATACCGGGCTTCAGCCTGCCGGTCTTCTGCTCCATATGTCCGGCAAAAGCACCGTTGCATGTAAAGGCGGCCAGCACCTCATGCAAAGGCAAACGATGATCCGGCAGACCCGGCAGATGGGGCTCGCGGGTCATGGCCGTCTGGATGCCAAGCAGCGGATCGATGGGCACAATGGGCCAATCCGAAGAGAACACCAATGTTGCGCCGGTCTCATGCAGCAAACGCCAGGCATAAGCGTAAGGCGCGCGCTCCGGCCCAATGCTGCGGCTGGTCGGATTTTCACCAACCGGCGCATGCAGGGGCTGGAAGGAGGCGATCACGCCGAGTTCGGCAAGACGCGGCACATCAGAGGGGTCGATCATCTCGACATGTTCGATCCGGTGCCGACTATCACGCGGGCCATTGGCCTTGCGGGCCGCCTCATAGCCATCAAGCGCGATGCGAACAGCCGCATCACCGATGGCATGAACGGCGATCTGCATGCCCCGGCGGTCAATCTCGATGGCCGCCTCAGCGAAGGAAGCGGCATCGAAGATCGGATCCCCATGCAAACCGGGCTTGTCTGAATATTCACCGATCATTGCGGCTGTGCCGCTTTCAATAACCCCATCAATGAAAATCTTCACCCGACCGCACATCAGCGTATCACTTGAAAAATCTGCGGTCATGGCCGTGGCACGGTCCAGCTCGCTCAGGGGCATATCGCGTGTGAGATGGAACGGTACTGAAATGCGCGAGAGGAGGCCACCCTCCGCCTCCACATCACGCAAGAGTTCGAGCAGATGCCGGTTGCCATCCATGTTGTGCATGGAGGTAATGCCTTTGGAGGCGGCAAATCGCATGCCCTGTTTCAGGATGTCCATATCGTCGCGCCATTCAGCGGGCGTCGGTGTGACCGGGGGTTCGATGCCGGACATGCCAAGCATTTCGCGTCCGCCAGAGGTGCGCAGGTCCAGCACAGGCAGCAGGGCGAATTTTTCGCGCAGTTCACCCGTGGCAAAGCCATCATCACCCATTACAACTTCATTGCCGACGGGCAACTCACGCCCGTTGAGCAGACCCGCCGCCTTGAGCGCCGCCGTATTGGCGAAAAGCGTATGGAAATCATAGGCCATAACCGCAATGGGCCGATCGGGACAGATACGGTCCAGCGCATGCCGGTCAAGCCGTGTGCCTGCTCCCAGAATTTCATAGTCTGCACCTTGTGCCAGCAAAAGCCCCTCATTGGGCCGGGTGGCCGCGAAAGCCTGAAACGCCGCATTCAGGGCATCAAAACCCTTGACACCTGGAAGCTGAATAAGGGTCTGCCCATAGGCACCGGAGAAGAGATGCAGATGGCTTTCCACGAAGCCCGGCATCAGCGTCGCTCCATTTGCGTCAATGATTCGGGTGTCCGGTCCGGCATGGTCCAGCACCATCTCCTCGCTCCCGACAGAAATGATTCTGTTGTCGCTGACAGCCAAGGCTTCAGCGTGAGGCATGCTGTCGTCCATCGTCAGCACACGGGCATTGACGAATATCAGGGAGGCTTTCATTCAGACGTTCCTTTGAGGGTGGGAGACGTGATGCTGGCATCATCAAAAATCAGGTGGACAAGCGGTAGAAGCCGATTGCGCAGTCGCTCCCCGTGTTCCTCCAGGGTTTGATCTTCGTTTGTGATCAGGCTGATGAAGCAGGGTAACCAGGCATCGTGAAAAACGCGAGCCAGAAATTGAGAATTGATCGTGGATCCGGATCGCGTGGCGAGAACAAGACTATCGAAAAACTCGGCCACAACCGAAATCAAAACCTCTGTTATACCTTGATAATGCGAGGCAATTTCCGTTTCCGGATGACGAATGGTGGCAGACTCGGCGTAACGCCAAACACGCTTGTCAGCGATGTCAAGCGTCCTGCCAGACACGCGTAGAAAGAGTTCGAGAATCAGGGTGCCAAGATCGGTTTTCTCACGCCAGTGCAGATGGCGGTCCTGCTCGCGGGCCGCCATGGTGCCGTCACTGATCAGGGCAATCAGCACCCCATCCTTGGAACCAAAATAGTTGAACACTGTCGGCGGCGAAATGCCTGCGGCAGCGGCAATATCTGCCATTGTCGTGGCGTCGATCCCTTGGCGGGCAAACAGCGTACGGGCTGCCGCGATGATCTCATCGCGGCGCTTCGCCTTCTTCCGGCTGCGCAAGCCAGGCGCTGCCTGATCGGGTAAATTGAGAAGATAGGCCATTCGTTTTCGCGATCAATTTTTTGTCTCGATAAAAAATTTGGTTGACTAAATGAATTTTGTCAATACGCATATTGAAAACCTATAAGGGAACATAAGCACATGCTCGACATTCGAGGATTGTCCAAGCGGTACGGCTACGGTAACAGCGTCGTCACTGCCTTGCATGAGGTATCTTTCTCCATTGGAGAGGGGGAATTTTTTACATTGCTCGGTCCTTCCGGCTGCGGAAAGACAACGCTTTTGAGGCTGATTGCAGGCTTCAGCAGTCCAAGTGGCGGCTCGCTTGTGCTCGACGGCAATGACATTGCTTCCATGCCGCCCAACCGGCGGCCGGTGAACACGGTATTTCAGAGCTACGCGCTTTTCCCGCACATGACAGTCGGGCAAAACGTAGCCTTTGCCCTTGAGGCACAGGGACGTCCTCGTTCCGAGATTGATCCGGCGGTTGATGAGATGTTGACCCTGGTGCAACTCCTGCACCTGAAGAACCGGCGCAGTTCAGAACTGTCTGGCGGTCAGCAACAGCGTGTGGCGCTGGCCCGCGCATTGGTGGCAAAACCACGTATTCTACTGCTCGATGAACCCCTTTCTGCGCTGGACATGAAGCTGCGCAAGGACATGCAGATCGAGCTGAAGCGACTTCAGCGCGAAACCGGCTTGACCTTCATTTTCGTCACCCATGACCAGGAAGAAGCGCTCACCATGTCAGACCGGATCGCGGTGATGAGCGGCGGCCGTGTTCAGCAGATTGCAACGCCCAGAGAGCTTTATGACAGACCGGCCAACCGCTTTGTCGCAGGCTTCATTGGCGAGTCAAACTTCGTTTCAGCCCAGGTAAAAGATAAGCTTGTGCATGTCGGGGAGAGCAAGGTTGCCTTGGCAGAGGCAACCGATGGGCCGGCGACACTGATGATCCGGCCAGAACATGTGGTGCTGTCCACCCATGCACCGGACGCTCTCAACTTCAATGCAACTGTCGCCCAGTTGGTGTTCTTCGGAACAGATACCCATGTCCATCTCGTTCTGCCCGACGGTACCAAACTGGTTGCCCGCGTGCAGAACGCCCTTCACAGCGAAAAAAGCCTGACAGAAGGCGCACAGATTGCAGTTTCACTGCCTGCAAAGGCCCTGCGGATTGTCAAGGATGTGGAGGCTGAGGCATGAGTACATCGGATACCTTGCGCCGTTGGGTACTTGCTCTGCCCGCAGTGGCAATTATCATGCTGTTTTCCATCCTGCCGCTGGGCGTTGTTCTTGTTTATTCCTTCCTCACGCCCGGCGATTTCGGCAACGTCAAATGGCTCTTCTCGACAGATGGCTGGTTTTCGGTGTTGTTCGAGCGCAATATATTCGATGATACGATTGGCATCTCCGATGCCAATCTGACAATCCTCTGGCGCTCGATTGTGCTTTCTCTGGCCACCACATTCATTACCTTGATTTTTGGCTTGCCAACAGCGTGGTTCATTGCCACGCGCTCGGTGACACAGAGAAACTTCTGGCTGTTTCTCATCACCATTCCCTTCTGGACCAATCTGCTGGTGCGCACAATTGCCGTGCAGGAAATGATCCGCTCCGAAGGCGTGTTCAATCGTGTGCTTATGGCGGTCGGGATCATTCATGAGCCAATCCAGATGATGTACACCGATTTCGCCGTGCTGCTCGGCATGACCTACGTTTTCCTGCCGCTCATGGTGCTGCCAGTGTATGCCGCCATCGAAAAGTTTGATTTTCGGCTCACCGAAGCGAGTTACGATCTGTATGCCTCCCGGTTATTTTGCTTGCGGCGGGTGATTTTGCCGCTGATCAAACCCGGCGTGATTGCGGGCTCCATCCTTGTATTCGTGCCGTCATTGGGTGCCTATGTCACGCCTCGCGTCATGGGAGGTGGCAAATCGATGATGTTGGGCAATCTGATCGATCTCCAGTTTGGGCAGGGCCGCAACTGGCCGCTTGGCGCTGCGTTGTCCATCACCTTGACCATTCTCGTTCTGTTGGCACTCATCTGGTACACGCGCCTCACCTCGGGG
>CAJYRE010000202.1 GCA_913776675.1 Rhizobiaceae bacterium | reverse complement strand
CGCGCTTCCATGACTTCCACCGAGTAATTGTAGGTGTCCCCATCCGTCAGTGCGATCAGCGCATTGGCTCCATCGCGGTCATGGCTGGCACCCCAACCACCATGCTGTGGCTCAATGTGAATGAAAGGTGTGCCGCTCTTGTCTTCCCCGGCGATATACACCACGCACAGGCTGGAATAGGAGCCAGCTGACAACCGTTCCGGCACCAGCGGCGCAAGCGCCTTCCAGACCAGCTCAGAGGCATGAACCGAACCTTCATAATACCAGCCGGTCGGCGATGGTTTTTCGGCCGTGAACACCGTTCCGGCGGGCGCGATGACCGTCAAAGGACGGAACCAGCCTTCATTGGACGGAGCCTGCGGCCCGACAAGGGCCTTCAGGATTGTCCGCACAGACGACTCCAGCGCACCCCGCGCGCAATTGATCGGCCCCGCGACAGCCGGTGGGCAGCCGGTAAAATCAGCGGTGATCGAATCCCCCGCAATTGTGACCGCCACCCGAACCGTAATCGATGCATCCGAGACGCCATCCCCATCAATGGTATCAACAGCATGATAAACGCCATCCGGCAGCGCCTGAATGGCGGCCCTGCTCAAACCCTCACTGACATTCAGAAGATGCTCGAAGCTGGCAACAACCGTTTCGGCTCCGTATTTTTGCACCATTTCCTGCACACGGCGGGCGGCCACACGCACCGTTGCAATCTGCGCGGTCAAATCCCCCATTGCCACATCGGGCATGCGTACATTCTCGACCAGAATATGCAGAATATCGCTGGCCAGCACATCATTGCGGACGATTTTCACCCCCGGAAGACGCAAGCCCTCCTGAAACACCGAGATGGCATTGGGCGCAAGACTGCCAGGCACAGAGCCGCCCACATCCAGATAATGGGCGACGTTGATGGCATAGGCCAAAATCTGTCCATCCACGAAAATCGGCTTCACAATGGCAAAATCGCAAGCATGCGTACCGCCCGCATAGGGATCATTGGTCAGCAAAATATCGCCATCGGCCAGATTGTCAGCAAAGCGCGCAATCAAAGACTGCACCTGACGCCCGAATGTGCCGGTAAACAGGGTAATCCCGTTCATCTGGGCCACCAGTTCACCTTTGGCTGTCAACAGACCGCAGGCAAAATCGAGCACTTCGTAAATCACCGGACTCATGCTGGTTCGCGCCATGACGATGCCCATCTCATCGACAGCCGCAATCAGTTTTCCCTCAATGATTTCCTGTGTGACCGGGTCCAAAGAGTGTCCGCGAGAAAGCATCATAATCACGTCCCAATTCAATCATGGGACGTAGAGTAACGCGCGACAAACATGCCGCCAACCCTGCCATATGGGTAGGCCTGCACCCGCCCCACCCTACCCATATGGGTGGGATAAACCGGGCTAAACAGATGCCTGCCCCTATGGCAAGCATTCAGACGTTCACAAAGAAAAACGGAATCAATATTTTGCGATCAAGGCAAAAGTCCTGCACCGCGCGCGATCGTCACCGCTGCCGTGCGCGTTGTCACATTCAGCTTGGCAAAGATATTGCGAAGATGAAACTTGATGGTGTTATCACTCAAGGCGAGCTTTCGACCAATTTCCTTGTTGCTGAAACCGGAACTCAAAAGTTGCACAACCAAAAGTTCACGCTCGGTCAAGCCGAAAGGTGCCGGTGTTGGTGACGTCACCGGAGGTAAATCCTGCATCAGTCGGCAGGGTTCCAGCATGGCCTGAAGACGTTTGCTCAGCACCGGCGAAAAATCTGGCGATGCAGAGCATTCCAGCAAAAAGGCAACAAGTTTTTCGCCTTCAAGCCAGACCGGAGAGCGATAATTCTCAAGCGGAAAATTCAGCAGCAAATCAGAGAGCTTTACGAGCACCACAGCCATGTCCTGCTCGGCAGCCAGCAATCTGATCTCAAACAAGGCCAGTTCGATAGCGCGCACCACATGCGTTTTGCGGGTTTGCTGCACCAGCAACGCATCAAACACGGCCCTTGCCCGTGGCAAATCACCCGATGCCAGATAAATACGCGCCCACAAAAGCGCGGGCGTCGTACCACGCAAATGGATGGCAAAGTCGTTTTCACAAAGCGAAGCAATGGTATCCTCACCAAAACCATTGGCTTCGGCATAGCGAATAGCCTGTTTCACATCACCGCTCTCGGCCAACAGGGCCGCACGTTCGCCATCAATCAGCCGGATCAGACGATCAAACCCGCGGCGCTTGGCAACAGGTCTTGTGCGATCCATCAAAGCATGGGTTGCGACAGCATCACCAGAAAGCCGCGAGACGATCTGCTGGCCCATAAAGCCTGCTGCCAACACGTCAAACCATGCATCATGGCGTTCCAGATGCGGCATGGCCCAACTCAGGATTTGCCCTGCCTGAACAAAATCGCCGCGCATCGCCAGAAGTTCAGCTTTTAAAACCTGCGCCAACGCATCCAGATCACTGCCCTTGCCAATATGCTCCTGAACCTCGTTGATAATGGTATCGTAATATTCAACAGCGCTGGCGCAATCGCCGCTGAAATAAGCCGCTTGCCCGATATGCGCATACAGATGCACGGCACCAAAATCGGCACCACCATCCCGAAAAGCACGGATCGCCAGATGCCCGTAATGCAGGGTGCGATCCATGTCACTGCGTTCAAGATAATTATAGCACAGCATGTTGAGCGCCATCGCCCGATACACCGGCTCCGTGTTGGCCGTGCAGGATAAATCCCGCTCAAGGGCAGCCAGATCCTCAGAACCAACCGTACGGTCAAGATAAAGTGCCATCAATGCACGCACCACCCGCAAATCCCGCAGGCAGACGGTCATGGTTTCATCAATCGCCCGTTCGGCAATATCCATGTAGTGGTTGGCACTCTCAAGCTGGCCAGCCTTGGCACTGACCACGGCAAGCCCCAGAACGGTCAGAGGAAACCGCAAGAGATCAATCTGGGCCACATTGCTCAGGATCGCATTGAAAAGATTGGTTCCGCCACGATTGGTCACATACACGCGCCGCCAGCCGCCTGCATCCTCAACTATACTGGCGGCAAGATTGGCATCGCCACTCATCAAGGCATGACGCACGGCTGAATCGAAGTCACCACTGGCCTGAAACCAACGGGCTGCTCGCGCCAGAAGAGGCGAAACAACAAGCCCACGCCGTGAGGCCTCTTCCTTGAGAAAAGCCTTGAAGACCGGATGATAACGCACCCAGCCGACATCTCCTCCCAACACAGCAATCGGCAGGGCATAATGCTGAAGCCTGCCAATCATCTCGCCATCATCGGCATTTTGAAAAACTGCATCCACCAGACCACGGCACACCATGGGAAAGGGCGATGTCTTGATCAGAAAACTCTGCATATCGGCAGGAAGATTGGCAAACACCTGCTCGGAAAGATAATTGCCCATTTCCACGCTGCTGCCATCAAATGCGGGCAGCCATGCGCTGCCATCCACATTTTCAGCAATCAGCAACCGCACCATCTGCAAGGCAACAGCCCAGCCCTCCGTGCGTTTATTCAGCTCAACAACCTGCTCGCGGCTAAGACCAGCCCCCTGCTCGGCAAACATTTCCTCCGCTTCGCGGTCCGAAAATCCGAGATCGACAATATTGACCTGCTTGTACTCACCGCGCAGCCGTAAAGCAGATAAGGGAAAGCGGGGTGCTGTGCGGGAAATCAGCACAAACTTCACATGATCCAGAGTACGATCCACCACCAGACGCGC
>CAJYRE010000201.1 GCA_913776675.1 Rhizobiaceae bacterium | reverse complement strand
TTGTTGGCGGTGTGCTGGGGGCGGCCGCGGCGGCTGTCGGCTCTGCCGCCATCAATTGGCATGTCATCGCCAACATCACCGTGGGCTGGATCATCTCTCCCGTGCTGGGGGCAATGATTGCCGCTTTCATTCTGTATCTGATTTACGAATTGATCGTCTATCGGTCGGATAAAATCGCGGCAGCCAGACGTTGGGTGCCAATCTTGAACGGCCTGATGCTTGGCTCGTTCACCTGCTACCTCAGCCTGAAGACCACAGGGCAAGGCTATAGCATGCCATCGCCCAGCGCGGCTGTGTTGGGCGCGATGATCGGCTGCGTGAGCTGGTTTACCAGTGTGCCTGTTGTATCCCGGCAAGCGCAAGGACTGGAAAATCGCAATCAATCGCTGCGCAAACTTTTTGGCACACCGTTGATTGGCTCTGCGGCGCTGCTATCCTTTGCCCATGGTGCCAATGATGTATCAAACGCCATTGGCCCATTGGCCGGTATTATTCATGCTTTGCGAGATGATGACCTACACCGCATCGACTCAGCGCCCTTCTGGGTGGTGATGCTGGGCGCACTTGGCATTTCTGTGGGACTTTTGCTGTTTGGTCCGCGCCTGATCCGGCTGGTGGGCAGCAAGATCACCAAGCTGAACCCGATGCGGGCCTATTGTGTGTCCATGTCATCAGCCATTACGGTGATTACCGCTTCGTCTTTGGGGCTTCCGGTCAGCACCACCCATATTGCCATTGGCGCGGTATTTGGCATCGGCTTTTTCCGCGAGTGGTACACGAAGAACTCAAAACGACGGATGGATTATCTGCGCCTGAAAGCCGAAGACGGATCCTTCAAAAAAACCAAGGCAGATAATGCCGATGAGCAAAAGCGGCGCTATCTGGTGCGGCGTTCGCATATTTTGACCATTATGGGCGCATGGGCTGTAACGCTGCCCATCACAGCCGGGCTTGCCGCGGTGATTTATCGCATTATGGTCGCGCTGGTATAGAAGCATTGACCTGAGAAAAGTGTGTAGCGGTTTTCCGTCAGGAAATGCGAGAAAACAAAGAGTGAGAGCGTTTCACTGTTTCCGTGAAACAATGAAACGCTCTTGAACACACAGACAACGAATGAGGCATGCCGTGCGGGCAAATTATCGGATGCAGAGATTGCACGTCAGTGCAGACCTTGGCCCTCAAACCGCGATTGAGGCCAGCAGCGAACAGTTCAACTATCTGGCCAATGTGCTGCGCATGGGAGAAGGCACGAAAGTGCTGCTGTTCAATGGCCGTGATGGCGAATGGCAGGCAAGCCTGACATTTCCCACGCGCAAGCGCATTGTGTTGATCTGCACGGAACAGGCACGTCCACAGCCAGCCCCCAGCGATCTTGTCTTTCTGTTTGCGCCGCTGAAAGTCGGGCGCATGGATTACCTGGTGCAGAAAGCGGTGGAAATGGGAGCCGGTAGCCTGCAACCCGTTATCACCCAGCATGTGCAGGGCAAAATCGGCAGCCTGGACCGCTTGCAGGCCAATGCCCTGGAAGCGGCCGAACAATGCGGCATTCTGGCACTTCCCAAGGTGCATGCAGCCGTGAAACTGAAAGATCTGCTGGAAACCTGGCCACAGGAGCGGCGCATCATTTTTTGTGATGAAGACAGTGCAACCAACAACCCGGTGAATATCCTGCAAGGAATCCAGGAGAAGCATCTCGCATTGCTGGTTGGTCCTGAAGGTGGTTTTTCCGAGGAAGAGCGCGTGCTGCTGCGTGCCTGCCCGTTTGTCACAGCCATTCCGCTCGGGCCCCGCATTCTGCGCGCCGATACGGCCGCAGTCGCTGCCCTTGCCGTGGTACAGGCCATTGCCGGAGATTGGGGCAAGTGATTGAGCATGATGAAGACAACCGTCAAAAGCATGTTCAATAATACTGAACAGTGAAATGATAAAATTCGCTTGCACAGTGCTTGGCTTACGCCCTATCACCCAAGGATGTGTGCCGTAAACCTGCGCTCAAACAGAAAGCCTGCGGCCCAAGGCAGATCTCGATTTCACGAGACATGCCATGGTGCTGCAAAACGAAATCGATAGAACAAGGTCGTCTCCATGGCCCGTGATACCACCGATGACACGCCTTTGACCTCGATCGGGGAACTGGCAGATTATATGGCGCAAGGAGCCAAGCCGAAATCAACATTCCGGCTGGGAACCGAGCATGAGAAATTTGCGTTTTTCACGGCAGACCATGCGCCGGTGCCCTATTTTGGCGAAGCCAGCATTCATGCGCTGCTGATCGGTATGCAGCAAAAGCTGGGCTGGGAACCTATCATCGATGGTGACAACATCATCGGCCTTGCGGGCGGAAGCGGCGAAGGTGCCATTTCGATTGAGCCGGGCGGCCAGTTCGAACTTTCTGGCGCACCTTTGGAAACCTTGCACGAGACCGAAGCGGAAACCACGCACCATCTGGAGGTTCTGCGCCAGATTGCCGAGCCGATGGGCATTCGCTTTCTCGGCATGGGCGGCAGCCCGCTGTGGACGCTGGCCCAGACACCGAAAATGCCCAAATCCCGCTATGACATCATGACCCGTTATATGCCCAAAGTGGGGAAGAACGGGTTGGATATGATGTATCGCAGTTCCACCATTCAGGTGAATCTCGATTTTTCCTCTGAAGCGGACATGCGCACGAAGATGCGGGTTTCCACCAAGCTGCAATCCGTTGCAACGGCCCTGTTTGCGGCATCGCCCTTTACGGATGGCAAGCCAAACGGCATGCAATCATGGCGCGGCGAAATCTGGCGCGATACTGACAATAGCCGTGCCGGGCTGTTGCCCTTTGTGTTTGATGCCCATTTCGGTTTTGAGCATTATGCCGAATGGGCGCTGGATGTGCCCATGTATTTCGTGATGCGTGATGGGCGTTATCATGATTGCACCCACGTGACCTTCCGCCAGTTTATGAACGGTGCCTTGAAAGGTGAAATCGCCCAGTGGCAACCCACCCTTGGCGATTGGACCAATCACCTCGGTACGCTGTTTCCCGATGTGCGTCTGAAGCGTTTTCTGGAAATGCGCGGAGCCGATTGCGGGCCGAAAAGCCATATCTCTGCCCTTTCCGCCTTCTGGGTTGGCCTGCTGTACGACGACTCAGCTCTGGCGGCGGCTGACGAGCTGACCGCACACTGGGATTACGAATCCGTCACAGCCCTGCGAGATGCAGTGCCCACCCAAGGCTTGCATGCAAACATGGCAGGCAAGAGCGTGCTGGACATTGTGCGCGAAACGCTGGCCCTGTCGAAAGCCGGGTTGAAAGCACGGGCGCGCCTGAATGCACAAGGTGAGGATGAAACGCTCTATCTCCAGCCACTGGAGGTGATTGCGGAAACCGGGCGCACTGTGGCCGAAACCATGCTTGAGCGATACAACCAGAAATGGGAAAAGTCAGTGAGCGGCGTGTTTTCTGACTACCAATATTGAGCGCGCCCATACCGTCGCCCACAGAGGATTGAAGACCGACAGAAACCCTTGTGAGAACAGTGAAAAAGCCATTTGCAGAGGCGGTTTTCCCGTTATACTCTTATCGAACAGCGCCCCACGTGTCTTCGGACGCGCATAGGTCGATGTAACAGATTTGAACTTTCCACACGCCGCCTCCTGCATGGAGGCGGGCTGTGAACAAGGAAAGATTGTACACAAGGGGAATAACGCTGATGATGCCATTGTTTGACATGATGCTTCGCGCCCAGAACGGAGCGGCCATGGAGGCCCTGGGCAAGCAATTCGGCTTGGCACAGGAGCAGGTTGCGCAGGCGCTGGCGGCCTTGATGCCCGCATTTTCTTCCGGGCTCAAGCGCACGGCGGCCAATCCTTATGATCTGTCTGGTCTGTTTTCGGCGATGACCTCTGGCAATTACGGACAGTATTTTGAAGACTTGAGCAAGGCCTTCACCCCACAAGGCATTGCCGATGGCAATCAGGTGCTGCAACAATTGTTTGGCTCCAAGGAGGTGTCACGCGCCATTGCAGCGCAGGCGGCGCAGGTCACGGGCATTGGACAGGATATTCTCAAAAGCATGCTGCCCACCATGGCTGATACAATCATGGGGGGATTGCTGAAACAGGGACTGGGGCAGATGTCGGCGGCATCCAACCCTTTTGCCTCAACCCCCATTGCCCCCATGATGCAGCAATGGCTGGAAGCAACCGGCTTTGCCCCCAAATCGCCTCCAAAGCCAGCGATGGACCCTTTTGACAATCCCTTTGTCGCAAGCTGGAAAGACATGATGGGCATGGCGCAGGCCAAACCTGCCCCAAAACAGGAAACCAATCCGTTCCTGGACAATCCCTATGCCAAGGCATGGCAGGAGATGGTCAATGCCTCGCTGGGGCAGACGCCCGAACCGCAAGCCAAGCCCAAGCCGGAACCCGACGCCGGACAAGCCATGCGCGAGATGATCAACACCATGTTTGATAGTGGTCTTGAGGTGCAGAAAAACTATCAGAAAAGCATGGAAAAGATTTTTGAGACCTATGTGAACGAAGCATCGTCTCATGCTGGAGCTGCATCGGATTCGTCCGATAAAAACAAATCATAATCGCAAAGAAAGGTTGCAACCTTTGCACCATGCGAAAAAAGACCCGGCAACAGGTTGCTGTTGCCGGGTAAAAGCAGGGTTTATTGGCATATCACCCTGCGGGGATTTCTGGCGGGATGAAGGAACCGCGCGCTTGCCTGAGATCATCGACAGGCAACACAAGCAGCCATTTCAATGCCTTGTAACCTTACCCCAAAGACAGCTTGCTCATCTGCTTTTTGGCTCTCTCCCTGGCATATTCTGCCAGCCTGAGAGTGGGATCGCGCAGATAGCTACCCTCTCGCAAACCACGCTGAAGCTCTTCGCGGCTCAAGCCAATGTCATTCATCAGATGATCATCCAGCTCCAGCAAGCTCTGGGCACGATAACGATTGATCAGAGCACGCATCATTGTTTTGATCTTTTGCACGGCTGTGTGAATGGCGGCGGTGGAAACCATCCATGCTTCGGAGAAAACTCGATCTGTGGTCTGCTGCATCGTGCGCATCGTCATCATCCTTATGTTGGCACGAGATAAAACTGCTCTGCCGAACAATCAGGGGCAGAAGCAGGGCGATAAAGGGTTAAGGGAGGGGCACATCCTGCAAGGCTGTGCCGGTTGAGATTTTGCAAGAAGAGAAATGACAATTTTATATTGATCAGTCCAACGAATGTTTCTAATGATTATCATCAATGCTTCTGATGGAATATGCCATGTCCGCTCCCCTTGATATTGATCAGCTCCAAACATTCGTTGCCATTGTCGATACCGGCAGCTTTACCAAAGCGGCAGCGCGGGTTTTCAAAACCCAATCCGCCGTATCCATGCAAATGCGACGCCTGGAAGAACGGATCGGCAAACAACTGTTTATCAAGGATGGGCGCGGCAACCGGCTGTCTGCCGAAGGCGACAAGCTGCTCAATTATGCGCGCCGCATCATCCGCCTGAACAGCGAAGCCATGGCCGCCTTTGATGACAACAGACTGGAAGGCACCCTGCGCAGCGGCACCCCGGATGATTACGCCGACAGGTATATGCCGGAAATTATTGGCCGTTTTGCCAAAACCCATCCCAATGTCGAGCTGTATATCGTCTGTGAGCCATCTGCCAGCCTGGCGGAAAAAATGGCGCGTGGCGAGCTGGATATTGCACTTGTCACCCACAATCCCGCGGCCCGTCAATCGGATGTGGTGCGCACCGAACCCCTTTGCTGGGTTGGTTCTGCCAACCACACTTTGAAAGACGATGCGCCGGTGCCCCTTGCGGTTGGACGCCGCGACTGCAACTGGCGTCAGCTTGCCTGTTCCGCTCTCGATGCCGATGGCCGGGATTATCAGGTTCTGTTCACCAGTTGGTCATCCACCGTTGTGGCCGCAGCCGTCCTCTCGGGCCTTGCCATTTCCGTCTTGCCGGAATCAGCCCTGCGTGGCGGCATGAAAGTGCTGACACAAGCCGATGGTTTTCCTCCCTTGCCACCGGTTCAAATCGGCATCATGAAACGACCTGGCCTCTCACCCTCGCTGATGAATGCCATTACCGATCATATTGCTGCCTGCCTTGACAACATCAGCCCGACCGTTCTGGAAGACGATCTAGAAAGTGAGGCGAAATCCTATGGCCGGCACTATCCGCGTCTGCGCCCTGGCCATATGATTCCCGGCTGGTAAACGGGGCGAGCTATCGCTTGAGCGGAGCCGAGCTGGAGGGGGAGAGCAAAATGTCACCCACGATTTTCTTCCACTCTTCCAGCAACGCCCCTGCCCGGTCATTGCCTTCAGCAAGGCAGCGCAGCACCGAGCCCGTCAACACGGATGCAAGAATAAACCGATCCTGTTTGCTGTCACTTTGCCCATCCCGCGCAAATGGTCCCAACACATCGTGCGCAAGTCCGCCAATATCCTCATGGGCCTGATATTGTAAACGGCCAAGATCAGGATCAATCGACGTGGCCATCCAGAGTTCCCGACATATAGGATCATGCAAGTGGATATGTGCGCCAGCGTTGATCAGGTCGACAATACGGGCACGTGCATCGGCTTCGCTGCGCACATCCGTTAATCTGGTTTTAACGGCTTGCGTCAAGTCCGTGAGGCGGCGATCCAGAATGGCTTTGAGAATAGCAGCCTTCTCAGGAAAGAATTGATAAACAGAACCAACCGGAACACCAGCATGGCTAGCAATATCCGTCATTTTCATCTGAGCAATACCATGCGTGATGATCAATGACTGGGCCGCTTCCAGAATCATTTCCAAGCGCTGGATACTGCGCTTTTGCTTTGGCTGTTTGCGCGGATTGATCCGCGACGCTTCATTCGGCAGTGTCATCGCCTTAACTGTCCCGTCGTAGACTTGCAGGATTCGTTCCGCATCATGTGGAACACGACTACTGGCTCTAACGGAAGGGTGTTCAGTTTTTATTAACGCATGATGGTAAATATGCTCAGAAAAGAGAACCGATCCATGCATCAAAACGAGCCATTTTGATCCATCTCAGGACATTTTCGTTGTTTTATAGGCCATCAGACATCTGTTCTGTCAGATGAGCCCCCTTCCGGGAAACGTCATGCATATCATGACATGCGCACTCTCTCATGAACCCTCAGGTATGTCCATCGTATTCAGTAAAAACGTGAACCGGAAACCCCACTCATGCTGACAATCCGCCAAATGCGTTATTTTGATGCTGTTGCCACGACATTGCATTTTGGCCGGGCGGCTCTTATGGCGCATGTCAGCCAGCCAGCCCTTTCCGCCCAGATCATGGAAATGGAAAAACATCTTGGCGTCATGCTGATTGAGCGCACCCGCGGCAGCACCATATTGACCAGCAAGGGACAAGAAATTCTCACCCACGTGCGCGCTGTGCTGCATGCCATAGACCAGTTGGAGCAAGCCGCCCGTGAACAGAGTGGCACATTGGAAGGCCTGGTGCGCATTGGCATTATTCCAACCGTTGCACCCTATATGGTGCCGCATATTGTACCGGCCTTGCGTGCCCGCCATCCCTTGATCGAGATTGAATTGAAAGAGGCCATGACGGATCGGCTGCTGAGTGATCTGAACGAGGGCAGGCTGGATGCGATTGTCGCGGCCCTTCCGGTGGAAGCAGACAATCTCATGAGCAGCAGCCTGCTGATTGACCGCTTCTTCATGGCTGTCACCGACAACAATGAACACATCCTGACATCGCCGCTCGTGCAGGCAGACATGGATATTGACCGGCTGCTGCTGCTGGAAGAAGGTCATTGCCTGCGTGATCAGGCCTTGGCTGTGTGCAAATCCGCCAGCAAAAAGAGCCTGCTGAACTTCGGCGCAACCTCCATGAGCACGCTATTGCAAATGGTTGCCCATGACATGGGCATGACGCTCATTCCCGAAATGGCGATTGCAACGGAAACAAGCCGCAACACGATTCGCATCGTGCCCTTTGCCGAGCCAGCGCCCTACCGGGAAATCGGGCTTTTATGGCGGCGCTCCAGTGCCCGCCATGCCGATATGGAGGCGCTGGCGCGGGTCATTACCTCCACACTTGCACCGTTGCAAAAAGCTGATCCTGCCAGCACAGCATAAATGCAACACGGGTGACAGATTGATGCGAGACTGCACAACTGTTTCTTTTGCTATTCCCTTCCTGTCATGAACGTGTTACCAGCCCTCGCCAACTTCCAAGCATTTCATGCAGAAGCAAACCGGTGGAGACCTCATCTTCCGGTGGACTCTGCCTATTCACACGAAGGAAATTGGCATGGCACGCATCGTAATATCGGCAACCGGCGCAGAAGCGCTTACTTTTGACGATGTCCTCTTGCAGCCTGGGCACTCTGAAGTGATGCCGGGACAAACCAACATCTCCACCCGGATCGCCAAGGACATTGAATTGTCTCTGCCGATTCTCTCTTCCGCCATGGATACTGTGACCGAGAGCCGACTGGCCATTGCCATGGCGCAGGCCGGTGGTCTCGGCGTTATCCACCGCAATCTTTCGCCTGTTGAGCAGGCCGAAGAAGTGCGTCAGGTCAAGAAATTTGAAAGCGGCATGGTGATCAATCCCGTCACCATCAACCCGGAAGCGACCCTGGCAGAAGCCTTGTCGCTGATGAAAACCCATGGCATCTCCGGCATTCCCGTGGTGGAAAACGGCGGACGCCCCGGCCGTCTCGTGGGCATTCTGACCAATCGTGATGTGCGCTTTGCCTCCGACCATTCCCAGAAAATCCATGAGCTGATGACCAAAGAAAACCTCGTCACCGTCAAGGATGGCGTGGATCAGCAGGAAGCCAAGCGTCTTCTGCACCACCACCGCATCGAAAAACTGCTGGTGGTCGATAATGATGGCCGGTGTGTTGGCCTGATCACCGTCAAGGACATCGAAAAAACCCAGCTAAACCCGCATGCTGCCAAGGATGCACAGGGCCGTCTGCGCGCCGCTGCCGCCATTTCCACCGGTGAAGACGGCATTGAGCGCGCCGAACGCCTGCTGGATGCGGGCGTCGATGTTATCGTGGTCGATACCGCTCATGGCCATTCCCAGCGCGTTCTGGATGCTGTGACGGCCGTCAAAAAGCTCTCCGGCTCGGTTCGCGTCATTGCCGGCAATGTGGCAACGGGCGCTGGTACACTGGCCCTGATTGATGCCGGCGCGGACGGCGTCAAGGTGGGTATCGGTCCAGGCTCCATCTGCACAACCCGTATTGTGGCAGGTGTAGGCGTACCACAATAGGCTGCCATCATGGCCGCTGTGGAAGAAGCCCATAAGCACGGTATTCCGGTGATTGCTGATGGCGGTGTGAAGTTCTCCGGCGATCTGGCCAAGGCCATTGCCGCGGGCGCATCGGCTGTCATGGTCGGCTCGCTGCTGGCTGGCACCGATGAAAGCCCGGGTGAAGTGTTCCTCTATCAGGGCCGCTCGTTCAAGGCCTATCGTGGCATGGGTTCTGTCGGTGCCATGGCGCGTGGCTCGGCTGATCGCTATTTCCAGGCAGAAGTGCGCGATACGCTGAAGCTGGTGCCCGAAGGCATTGAAGGTCAGGTGCCCTACAAGGGGCCTGTTTCGGCGGTTCTGCATCAGTTGGCAGGCGGCCTCAAGGCGGCCATGGGCTATGTTGGCGGCAAGGATATTATCGACTTTCAGGAAAAGGCCACCTTCGTGCGCATTTCCGGCGCAGGCCTGCGTGAAAGCCATCCGCATGGCGTGACCATTACCCGCGAAAGCCCGAACTATCCGGGCGCTGCATAACGCCATCTCTCACAGAAACGTGATTTTTGAAAACCCGGATCGACATTGCCCGTTGATCCGGGTTTTCTATGTCTTCTGACAGAACCGAGGAGGAAGACAATGGATAAGCCGAATATCACCCAGGCCATGATTGATGCCTATGATGAATATACCCATCTGACCCTCGACCGCCGGGGTTTTATGGAGAAACTCAGCAAGCTGGCGGGGTCGGGTGCGGCGGCGGCCGCTATCATGCCCATGCTGGCCGCAAACAAGGCCAGCGCCGCCTTGAGCGCCGAACATGATGAGCGCCTGCATATTGAACGCATCACCTATCCCGGTGCCAGCAGCCAGATGAAAGGCTATCTGGTCACACCAAAAGCCGCAGACAAACCCTTGCCGGGTGTGATCGTTATTCACGAAAATCGCGGCCTCAATCCGCATATTGAAGATATTGCCCGGCGCTTGGCGCTGGAAGGCTTTGTGACGCTGGCCCCGGATTTTCTATCGCCGCTGGGTGGCACGCCCGAGAATGAAGACACGGCGCGCGACATGTTTCCCAAGCTGGATATGGCCACCACGGTTAAAAATGCCGAGGCAAGCCGCGCCTATCTCAGCACACTCAAAGTCACCAACGGCAAGGTTGGCGCTGTTGGCTTCTGCTGGGGTGGCGGGCTGGTCAATCAATTGGCCGTGGCATCGCCGCAGCTTGGAGCCGGTGTGGCCTATTATGGAGCCCAGCCAAAAGCCGATCAGGTGGCATCGATCAAAGCCCCGCTGATGTTGCATTATGCCGGGCTGGACGAGCGGATCAATGCTGGCATTGAGGCCTTTAAAGCTGCCTTGCAGGCCAACGGCCAACACCCGGACATTTTCATTTATGATGGTGTCAACCACGCGTTCAACAATGACACCTCCACGGCCCGCTACAACAAACAGGCCGCCGACCTTGCATGGTCGCGCACCGTGGCCTTCCTGAAACAGAAGCTTGCGTAACAATGCACCCATCACAGGCGATGTGGCATGAGCCTGTGATGGGTGATGTTTTTCGTTGCATTGAACATCGAAAGAATAAAACGCATGGTTTGACTTCAATCAAAAGCGGAGAATTGATCCTTCGCTACATTTCCTCCAAGCCCTTCCGAGAACTGTCTCGCCGGGGTTTCTATTTTGACAAAATAGATTTCTATGGAGGAAATCATGGCTAAGACGATGAAAGCCGCCGTTTTGCGCGAGTTTGGGAAACCTCTCAACATCGAGGAGATTGCCATACCGGAGCCAGGTCCGGGTCAGGTTTTGATAAAATATGAAGCAACCGGCGTTTGCCATACCGATCTGCATGCCGTGGAAGGCGACTGGCCGGTCAAACCCACGCCACCGTTTATTCCCGGTCATGAAGGTGTTGGCTACGTGGCCAAGCTGGGCAGTGGTGTTCGGCGCATCAAGGAAGGCGACCGGGTGGGCGTTCCTTGGCTGCACACGGCCTGCGGCTGCTGCACACCCTGCCGCACCGGCTGGGAAACCTTGTGCGGATCACAGCAAAACACCGGCTATTCCGTCAACGGTACCTTTGCCGAATATGGCTTGGCCGATCCCGATTATGTCGGACATCTGCCCGACAATCTGGCCTTTGGCCCGGCAGCCCCTGTTTTGTGCGCTGGCGTCACCGTTTACAAGGGCCTGAAAGAA